>CAIZKA010000299.1 GCA_903933395.1 uncultured beta proteobacterium
CCGAGCATCACCGCCAGCATGCCGAAAGTGATCAGTTCGCCTTCCTGGACATCGGCCCGCAGTGCGGCGATCTGGAACAGCGCCAGGAACAGCGCCAGCGGCACCACGGCGCGCAACTGCTCGAAGAAACGCACGCTGACATAAGGCGTCAGCAGGCGATGGACGTCGACCAGGCGCAGGCTGCGTGTCCGCGGCCTGCTCCCGGCATCGGCATGCACATCCTTGTAGCTCACGCGCCGCTGCTTGACGCGGACGGCGCTGAGAAACTCGCCGTAACGCAGGCGGCGTGGCGAAACTGTATCGGTCATGGAGGATGCTGCCGCAATCGGAGGTGCCGCATTTTACCCATGCCGCCCGCCTTGCCGCAGGCCCGCGTTATGATCCTTCCATGCACTCACAGCTGCTCCCGATTCTCGTCCTGCTCTCGGCAGCCGTCGTCGCCGTCGCGGTGGTCCGCCGTTTCCGCCGGCCGAGCATGCTCGCCTATCTTGCCATCGGCATGGCGCTGGGCCCGCACGGACTGGCGCTGCTTGCCGAAAGCGCCGAGGTGCAAGGCTTCGCCGCGTTCGGTCTCGTCTTCCTGATGTTCTCCATCGGCCTCGAGTTCAGCCTGAAACGCCTGCAGGCCATGCGCACCCTGGTATTCGGCTTCGGCTTGTCGCAGATGACGCTGACGGCGCTGGGCACCGGTCTGGTGACGGTGCTGGCCTATGGCCAGGACTGGAAAAGCGGCATCGCCGTTGGGCTGGCGGTGGCGATGTCTTCCACCGTGATTGTGGCCAGAATGCTTTCCGACCGTTTTGAGCTGCACTCCCGTTCGGGACGGCAGACCATGGGCGTGCTGCTGTTCCAGGACCTTGCCGTGGCCCCCTGCCTGATCCTCCTGCCGGCGCTGGCCGCCTCGGGCGACGACCTGCTGCGCTCGCTGGCGGTGGCAGCACTGGAGGCCGTGGCCGTCCTGGCACTGCTGATCTGGCTCGGGAAAAGACTGGTGGGGCGCCTTTTCGATGCCGTGGCACGCGTCCGCTCGAATGAACTGCTGGTACTCACCACGCTGTGGATCGTGGTCGGCCTGTCCTTCCTCACTGCGCAAAGCGGCCTGTCGCTGGCGCTGGGCGCCTTCGTCGGCGGCATGCTGATTTCGGAGACGGCCTATCGCCACCATGTCGAAGCCGATATCCGGCCCTTCCGCGACATCCTGCTCGGCCTTTTCTTCGTCACCGTCGGCATGATGCTCGACCTCCAGTACGTGCTGGCCAATGCCCACAAGCTGGCGCTGGCCGTGGCCCTGCTGATCGGCGGCAAGGCGTTGGTGATGCTGCTCATCACGCGCGCGGCGAAAACGCCGCTGGTCGCCAGCCTGCGCACCGCCGCGCAACTGGCACAGGCCGGCGAGTTCGGCCTGGTGCTGATCGAACTGGCCCGTCAGTTGCAGCTGGTCAGCGACAGCGTGTTCCAAATCACGCTGTCGGCGATGCTGCTGTCCATGTTCATCGCGCCCTTCCTGATCGAACGCGCCGCGCGGCTGTCCGGCGACCTGGGACGCGGCGACTGGGCGCACAAAGCCACGGTAATCCACAACATCGCCGTGCATAGCCTTGATCTGGGGCAGCACGTGGTGATCTGCGGCTACGGGCGCACCGGGCAGCGCATCGCCGAATTTCTCGGCATCGAAGGCATTCCCTTCATTGCCCTCGACGTCGACCCGCAGCGCATCAGCGAAGCCCGCGCGCAGGGCATCAATGTTGTCTTCGGCAATGCCGACCGGCGCGAAGTGCTGCAGGCGGCCGGCATCAGTCGCGCGCGCGCCGTGGTCGTCACCTACTCCGATGCACACTCGGCGGAACGCGTGCTGCACATCGTGCGCGGCACCCGGCCGGACATCCCCATCGTGGTGCGCACGGCCGACGACAAGGATGTCGCCCGACTCAAGGCCGCGGGCGCGACAGAAGTGATTCCCGAAGTGCTTGAGAGCAGCCTGTTGATCGCCGCCGAAACCCTGGTACAGGCCGGCATCCCGATGAAGAAGGCCATCCTGCATGTACGTGCCGCGCGGGCCGAGCGCTACGCCTCGCTGCGCGATTACTACGACGCATTGAAGAAATAGGTCGCCCTCCCGAGGCCTTAAGCGTGGGTTAAGCGGCGGCCTCCATGATCGGTTCCACACCACATTCATGGAGATTCCCATGCGACGCACTCTCGCCATTGCCGCACTGCTCTTCGCCGCCTCTGCACAAGCCGAAACCCCGCGCGATTTCCTGACGCGCTTCGAAAAGGAGGCCGGGGCCGCCGCGTCGGCCGAGCGCGGCGCGCGCTTCTTCACCAGCAAACAGGGCGGCGAGTGGAGCTGTGCCTCCTGCCACACCGACAAGCCGACGCAGGCCGGCCGCCACGCCAAGACCGACAAGCCCATCACGCCGCTGGCACCCGCAACCAACGCCGAACGCTTTACCGATGCCGCCAAGGTGGACAAGTGGTTCCGCCGCAACTGCAACGACACCCTCAACCGCATCTGCAGCGCCCAGGAAAAGGCCGACGTCATGGCCTGGCTGCTGGCCCAGAAATGAGGGATGCCGCCATGAAAACCTTAATCGCCCTTCCCGCCCTGCTCGTTTTTCTGGCGCTGCCCGCCCACGCCGACAACTACAGCGTGCCGAAGAATGCCGCCTTCGAGGAGGAATGCACTTCCTGTCACATGGCCTTCCCGCCACAAATGCTGCATGCCGACTCCTGGCGCGCCATGATGAACGGCTTGTCGAAACATTTCGGCACCGATGCCAGCCTCGATGAAAAACGCCGTGCCGCCATCACCGACTTTCTGGTCGCCAATGCCAACGGGCGCAAGACCGGCACCACCCGCGATGCCGCCGGCAATCCGCTGCTGCGCATTACCGAAACGGCACGCTTCGAAAAGAAGCATAGCGAGATATCCGCCGCGACCTTCAAGCGTGCCTCGATCAAGAGCCCGGCCAACTGCACGGCATGCCACCGCCAAGCCGCCGCAGGCGACTACAACGAACGCTCGATCAACATTCCCAAGTGAGGATTGCCATGCAAACCGAAGTCAAGCCCATCCGCGTCTGGGACCTGCCGACGCGACTCTTTCACTGGTCGCTGGTGGCGAGTTTCGCCATCGCCTTCCTCACCGCGGAGTCAGAAAAATTGCGCGACATCCACGTTGTGGCCGGCTACACCCTGGCCGGATTGATCGTCTTTCGCCTGCTGTGGGGATTCGTCGGCGGCGGCTATTCGCGCTTCGCAGAGTTCCTGCCGACACCGCATAAGCTGGTCGGCTACATCAAGTCCCTGCTCAACGGCACGCCGCAACACTATGTCGGCCACAACCCGGCCGGCGCGGTGGCGATCTTCCTGCTGCTCGGCTTCGGCATGGTCGCCGCCGCCAGCGGCTGGGCCGCCTACGAGGACATGGGCGGAAACTTCATGGAAGAACTGCACGAAGGCGCTTCCAATGGAATGATGGCGATAGTCGCCATTCACATTGCCGGCGTCATCGTCAGCAGCTGGTTGCACCAGGAGAATCTCGTACTGGCGATGATCACCGGCTGGAAGAAGATCCGCAGCGGAAATCCGGCTGCTTGAGGCGAGTGTCCGGCTGCGCCGTCCGCTTACGGCGCGCCTGCGGCATCCGGTTCAGGTTCCGCGCACCATGGCCATGATCTGGCCGGCGTCGAGGCTTCCGGCGCGCTGCTGCATCTGCGGCAGATACCTGGCCTGCATCTGCTTCGCCGGTTCCAGCAGATTCCGGAAACTTTCCTGCAGCAGCGCAGCGTTCATCTGCCGCCCGCCGGCGTAGTAGCGCCGCGCCACCTGTCCCAGCGCATAGGTGGTGGCGAAGGAAAAGGCAACACCAGTAGCCGCCCTACCGAACTGCCCGACCAGATTGCCGGCGGCCTTGCCCAGCAGGCCGCCGAGCAGCTTGCGACCGAACTGTTCCAGATACTGCGAGGTGAGGCCGACCCCGAGCGTGGCGAGCAACTCGCGTATGTGCCCCTGGTCGAGTTCGTAACCGTATTCCCTGCCGATGCCGAAGACCATCTTGATCTGCAGCGGAATCACCGCCATCGACGCCCAGGACTGGGGCAGCAATTCGAGGGCGCCGTTGAGAATGGCGTAATTGAGCACCGAGCGGTCCAGTTCCGCCTCGGAGCTTTTCGTGGTGGCGGCGACCACCGGGCCTGCCGCTGCAGGCGCCGTTGGCGCAGCGGGCGCGGCGGTGGCAGCGAGTTCCGCCATGTCCTCCGCCTGCCTGTCAAGCGGGGCGGTCACGTTGCTGTCGAGTTGCAGCAGCGCCGCGAGTCGGGCGAGAAACTGACGTTCCGGCGCCGTCATGTGTCCGTCGGCATCGCAGACGCAGACGGCCATTTCGTAGGCCAGCTGCCGGTGTTCGGGCTCCGGCAGCAGTGCCACGGCATCCTCCAGCCTGGCGCGCTTTAGCAGTACCTGCTGGTAGAGGGCGGCAAGATCGGGAGCCCCCGGCTCGCCGCCGAGTGTTTCCGCGAGGCGGCGAATCTGCTCGCGCTCCCGTTCGTCGTTGGCGCCGTCGGCAAAGGCGGCGAGCAGAGCAATGCTGAGGATGGCGCGTTGCTGGTCGGTATTCATGTCGCTTTCCGTGTAGTGGTTCGAATCATGTCGGTGGCCGGATCAATCGTCATGACCCTTGCGGCCCTTGCCGCGATCTCCGCCGCCGTCCGCCGCCTTGCCGGTGCCTGGGCTGCGGATGTCGTGCTCGTTGGCATTGCGATGGCACTCGACACAATTGTTGAAGTCGCGAATGCCTTCCTCGATGTGCTTGCGCCGGATGCCCGCCAGCGAATGCTCGTGGCAGCCATAGCAGGTGTAGCGACTGTAGTCGTTGCTCACATGGCAGGTGACGCAGCGGGTGTTGTGATCGCGGTCGAGCTCGAAATGCTTGTTGTGGTCGAAGCTTGCCGGCAGCCACTTGTCCTGGCTGTGGCACTGCGAGCAATTGCCGCTGATCTGCTGGTGCAAGGAATCGGCGGGGGACTTGTGGCAGTCCTGACACTGGCCGCGCGCATCCTTTTGCAACAAGGCATGGTCGAAGCGCCCCTGCTGGTAATAGCGTTTGACCCCCGCGTGATCGGCGTGGCATGCCACGCAGTCCTGGCTGATCAGTTTCTGGTGGAAGGGTGTCGAAGTGAGCGGCTTGGAAACCGGCTGGCCGGTCGTGGTCAGGCGGCCGACATCGGCCGGCTTGTGGCAGGTGACACAACGCCGGGAGTCCGCGCCCTTGAACGCGGCATGGCAGGCAAAGCAGTCGGCTTCCAGCTTGCTGTGGCCGGGAATCAGCTTGCCCGGCCCGACCATCAAATGCGGGTAGACGAACGCCAGGACAGCCAGCGCCGCCAGGTTGGCGAAGAGCACGAACTTGAGGATGCGGTTCATGACCAGCCCCAGAACAGGAAGATGCTGACGATGTGCCCCAGCGCCAGCACGGCAAAGACGATGAAGATCGGGATATGCACCTTGCGCCACTTGGCCATGGCGTCGAGCGTCACCGCATCCCAGAACACGGCGCGCTCCACCTCGGCTTTCGACAAACCACGCAATTGGTAATGATCGCGCTGCCCCAGCACATGCTCGCGCGAACGACCGAGAAGCAACTTGCCGACCATGCCGCTGATCACATTCACGCCCATGGCCACCGTTGCCAGCCAGGGCAGGATGGCATTGAAGTGGATGCCGGCATGAACCAGCACCATCAGCGAGCCGAGCCAGGTTCCAATCTCATGCAGCGTCAGCAGGGTTTTCGGATTTCCCGTCGTGATGACTTTGCGCTTCCTCAGCGAATAGACCAGCGAGCCGATGATCAGCAGCGTGCCGGGAATGCCGAGATAGCGGCCGACCCAGACCAGGTTCAGGCGATGCAGCAGGTAGTCGCCGGCAATGGTGGCGACAGCCAGCATGCCGAGCAGCAGAGTGAAGGGCAACACATGCCGGCGCCAGAGCGAAGATGTCATCTATGCCTCCAGAGTCACGCTGGTTTTAGGTGAGCAGACACAGAGCAGGCAACTGCCGGGCTCGGGGTCGAAGTCCGGTACCTGGCGATAGGCCACCTCCCCAGACTGGATCGTGGTCTGGCAGCTACCGCAGCCGCCGGCGCGGCAGCCGGAATTGACCGCGATGCCATTGGCCTCGGCGAATTCGAGCAGGCTGCCGGCAGCAGGCTGCCAATTCAATTCCTTCCCGGACTTGGCGAACTTAACCATGATCCCGGTTTCGTTGCCTGCTGCCGCCGCCGCAGCGGCGGTCGTCGTGGTCCGACGCTTGACCGATGCCGGGCCGAAGGCCTCGAAATGGATGCGCGCATCGGCGACGCCCCAGTCTTCGAGCGCCGGGACCAGGCTCTCCATCATCGGATTCGGGCCGCAAATGTAAAACTGGTAGGTCTTGAGCGGCAACTGCATCCGCAGCACATTCACGTCGACGCGCGAGCGGTGCTGATAGTCGCGCGTGGCGACGTCTTCGGGCAGGGGATCGCTGAAGCAGACCCGCAGCTTGAAGTTCGAATGCGCCGCCGCGAGGCCATGGAGTTGTGCCCTCAGAATCATTTCGCGGCTGTTGCGCACGCCGTAGAACAACCAGACTTCCCGCCCCGGCTGTTCGCCAAGGCACCAGTTCGCCATGCTCAGCAGCGGCGTGATGCCTATGCCGCCGCCGATCAGCACCACCGGCGCATCACTGCGATCGATGTGAAAATGTCCGCCCGGCGCACGAACCTGCAGGCGGCTGCCGACTTCGACGTGGTCGTGCAGGAAGCCCGACGAGCGCCCGGGGGGAAGCCCGCTGCCGGCGGGTGGCAACACCCGCTTGACCGAGATGCGGTAGGCCTCGGGACGGGGTGTGTCGGACAGCGAATAACAGCGGATGACCGGCTCGGTGCCTCCGCTGGCGGTAGGCACATCGAAACGGAAAGTCAGGAATTGCCCTGGCAGGAAGTCGGGCAAGGGCAGCCCGTCTTCGGGCACCAGATAGAAGGAGCAGACCGACTGCAGCGCATCCTCGAAAACCTTGCGCTCCACGCGGAAGAATCGAAAACCTTGCCAGGCAGGCGCCACCGGTTCCTCAACCAGGGGCGCAAGCTGGGGCGGAGGCAGGTTCAGTTCCTGGTCGCGCCCCTTCAGGGCCTGATAGTCCTGCCAATGGCGCCAAAAGCCGATGCCAAGGTACAAAGCTACCTGCAGGCTGATGCCCAGAGCGATCCACAGCAGCAGTGAAAATGAGTTCATGTTCCCGAACTGACGTCAAACATGCTGGGCCGGAACTCGCGCTCTCCGATGCAAGACGCGCGGCCGGGTGGTGTGCAAGCTATCTACAGCAATTAAAGGGAATACTGCGCCCCGATGCTTAAGGAAACCTTAACCTCGTTCAATGTATGCTTATTGCAACTTGCAGCGTGCCACGTGTTTTCATTCGGTTCGGTACGTTGTCGAACAGATTCATTTGCAGCTCAACCTAAAATCCCTGCCATGAGAATCCTGCTGGTTGAAGACGATGCCCTGCTAGGCGACGCGCTCCAGGTCGGCCTGCGCCAGGCCGACTACGCGGTCGACTGGGTCCGGGATGGCGTCAGCGCCGAAACGGCATTGCTGGCCGAGGACTACGCTGCCGTGGTTCTCGATCTCGGCCTGCCGCGACTGGACGGACTCGAGGTACTGCGCCATCTGCGGGCGAAGAAGAAGACCCTGCCGGTCCTGATACTCACCGCACGCGACACCGTGGACGACCGCATCAAGGGCCTCGACGCCGGCGCCGACGATTACCTGGTCAAGCCCGTCGACCTGGGCGAACTGGCGGCCCGCCTGCGTGCCCTGCTGCGCCGTGCCGGCGGGCAGTCTTCGCCGGTACTGGCGACCGCCGGTGTCACGCTCGATCCCGCGACCCGGCGCGTCACTTCCAACGGGCTGGAAGTCGAACTCTCGGCCAAGGAATACGCACTGCTGCATGCCCTGATGCAGCAACCCGGACGTGCGCTTTCGCGCGCCCAACTGGAACAGCATCTTTACGCCTGGGGCGACGAGATCGGCAGCAACACGGTCGAGGTCTACATCCATCACCTGCGGCGCAAGCTCGGGGCGGACGTGATCCGCACCCTGCGCGGCATCGGTTACGTCGTCGCCAAAATGGGAAGCGCACCGTGAAGCGACCGCTATCCCTGCGCTCCCGGTTGGTCGGGCTCACGCTGCTGGCCGTAGCCCTGGTCTGGCTGCTGACGGCTTTCGTCATCTGGCGCGAAGCCCGCCATGAACTGGAAGAGCTGCTGGCCCACCCGCCGGACACCAGCGCTGCCCACTTGACCAGGGAACGCAATGAGATCGCCGGCAAGATTGCCGAGCAATTGCTCAAACCGATGTTGTACGCCCTGCCGGCCCTGGCATTGCTGCTGGTGATTGCCATCGGCTTTGCGCTGGCGCCGATGCGCCAGCTCGCGCGCGATGTCGCAGAACGCGGCCCCGACCGGCTCGACCCGCTGCCCCTTGAGTCCCTGCCCACTGAAGTCGCACCACTGGTAACACGCCTGAACAGCCTGTTCGCCGACATCGTGCGCTCACTGGAAAACGAGCGCCGCTTCACCGCCGACGCGGCGCACGAATTGCGCACGCCGCTGGCCGCGCTCAAGGCGCAGGCGCAGGTGGCGCTGGCATCGGTCGATGCCGCGGAGCGGCGGCGCGCGCTGACACAGATTCTCGTCGGCTGCGACCGCGCCACGCACCTGGTGGAGCAATTGCTGACCCTGGCGCGGCTCGACGGCGGCACGTCGCACCCGATGCAGGACGTGGCCCTGCGCCAGGTCGCCGAAGAAGTCCTGGCCATGAGCGCGGGCGAGGCCATCGAACGTCACTGCGATCTGGTGCTGAACGACGAGGACGCACTGGTGCGCGGCGACCCCCTTCTGCTGCAGGTCTTGCTGCGCAATCTGGTGGACAATGCCCTGCGCCACAGCGGCGCAACGCAAATAGAGATTTCCATAGTGCAGGAGGGCAAGCACGCCGTGCTGACCGTGCGCGACAACGGTCGCGGCATCGCCGCCGCCGAACTCGAGCGCGTGCAGCAACGCTTTTACCGCGGCGCCAACGCCGTCCGCCTGGATACCGTCCCCGGCGCTGGCGCGCGGGGACATAACTTTTCCGGAAGTGGGCTCGGGCTCTCCATCGTCAAGCGAATCGTCGAGTTGCACCAGGGCAGACTGAATATCACCGCTCCGGACCAGGGATCAGGTATCGCGGTTACCATTAGCCTCCCGCGCGGACAAGCATCCGCCGCTTGACCGACACCGCGTCAGCCTGAAGAGTGCTTGCAGCTTCCATGACATCCGCAACACCCGGAACAAATCCCGCCCTTCTCTGGCACGCCGTCTCTGCTACCGACGCCGCGAGCCACCATGCCGTTGATCCGGCACTCGGGCTGAGCGAGGACGAAGCCGCTGCCCGCCTGGCGCAGCACGGTCCCAACCGGCCGCGCAGCGCGCCGGGGCGCAGCGCGCTGTCGCGGTTCGGCGTCCAGTTCACCCAGCCGCTCGTCCTGGTGCTGATCGCCGCGGGAGCCGTCACCGGCGCCTTGGGCGAGTGGGTCGACACCTCCGTCATCTTCGGCGTGGTGGTGGTCAATGCCTTCATCGGATTTATCCAGGAAGGCAAGGCCGAACAGGCGCTGGCGGCCCTGGCCCGCGCCGTCGCCACCGAAGTCACCGTATTGCGCGGCGGACGGCGCCGCCGCATGGATGCAGCACATCTGGCGCCCGGCGATGTGGTCTGGCTGGTCGCCGGCGACAAGGTTCCGGCGGATCTGCGCATCCTTTCCGGCAAGCAGTTGCGCACCGTCGAGGCCGCGCTGACCGGCGAGGCGGCGCCGATCGACAAGCACCCTGACCCGCTTCCCGCCGACACCTTGCTTGCCGACCGGCGCAACATGGCCTACGCCGGCACCACGGTGGTCGCCGGCCAGGGCCACGGGCTCATCATCGCCACCGCCGACGCCACCGAAACCGGTCGCATCGGGCGGCTGATCGCCGCCGCGCCGGAAATGGCCACGCCTCTGACCAAGAAAATGGGCAAATTCGCCGGCTTGCTGCTTTGGGTCATCCTCGGCCTGGCTGCGCTGACCTTCGTCATCGGCGTCTGGCGCGGCGAAACCTGGAACGCCATGCTGATGGCGGCCGTGGCGCTGGCCGTGGGCGCCATTCCCGAGGGTCTGCCGGCGGCAATGACCATCACTCTGGCCATCGGCGTCAACCGCATGGCCAGGCGCCGCGCCATCATCCGCCACCTGCCAGCCGTGGAAACGCTGGGCAGCACCACGGTGATCTGCTCCGACAAGACCGGCACGCTGACCGAAAACGCGATGACCGTCACCGATCTGTGGGCCGGCGGCGCCGGCGTCACGGTAGAGGGCCAAGGCTATGCGCCGGAAGGCAG
>CAIZKA010000300.1 GCA_903933395.1 uncultured beta proteobacterium
CGCTTCAGTGTTTGGCCAGTGCCACCTTGCCCAACTGCCACATGGGGAGGAAGACGCCCAGCATCAAGATGAGCACCAGCACGCCCATGAAGGCCAGCAGGATGGGCTCCATCGCTTCGCTCAGGCGGCCGACCTCGTATTCGACTTCATCGCGATACATGTCGGCTACCTGGTTGAGCATGCCGTCGACGTCGCCGGTATCTTCACCCACCGACATCATCTGCAGTTCCAGCGGTGTGAATATGCCGGCGGTGCGGGCCGTCCGCAGCAGGCTTTCGCCACGCTCGACGCCATCGCGCATGGACAGGATGCGCTCTTCAAAATAGGCGTTATTCACCACCCGCGAGACCAGGGTGAATGCCTGGACCAGAGGAACCCCGCTTTTGCTCGCCGTGGCAAAGCTGCGGCAGAAGCGGGCCAGCGTGGCTTTCTTGATGATGCTGCCGATGACGGGAATCCTGAGTTTGAATTTGTCCCAGGCGTAGCGCCCCTCGGGTTGCGCGATATAGAGCTTGAACGCATAGAAGCAGGTGCCGGCCATGGCAAGCACGGCCCACCAGTAGCCGACGGCGAATTTGGAGATGGCGAGCAGCAGCAGCGTAAGGGCCGGCAGCGAGGCCTGCATCTTGGTATAGGTCTCGGCGAACACGGGGAGCACAAACAGAGTCATCACGGCGAGGGCGATCGAAATCGCGAACAGGACGAAGGTCGGGTAGCGCAGCGCGCTCTTGATCTCCTGGGCCATATGCTTTTCGAAGGCTATCTGCTCATGCAGGCGCTTGAAGATTTCCTCCAGTTGTCCGGATCCTTCGCCGACCTTGACCATGCTGACGTAGTAGTCGTCGAAAAGCTTCGGGTGACGCGCCATGGCGCCGCTGAGTTCGACGCCCCGATCGAGGTCGGCGCGAATATCGCGCAGGACTTCGGCCAGCACCGGGTTGACGGTGGATTTCTGGATCCCGGCAAGAGCATCCAGCATCGGTACGCCCGACTTGGCCATGGTGCCCATCTGTCGGGTGAACAACAGCAGGTCCTTGAGTGTGAAGGACCCGTTGCCCTGGAGAAGAAGCAACCACCGGGGCTGACCCTTGAGCGCGTCGCTTTGCACCTGTATCCGGATCGGCGCGATACCGGTGGTGAGCATCCATGTCGCCACCGCCTGGGGATTGGGCGATTCAATCGTGCCCTGCATGATTTCGCCGCGCTTGTTGCGGCCTCTATATTCGAAGGTATCCATTGATCATTATCCTGCCGTCGGATCAGGCTTCAACCGCGGTGACGACGGTCATGGCCTCGGCAATGGTGGTTTTCCCGCTGAAGACGAGCTCCAGCGTGTGGCGTTCGATGGTATCCGCGCCCATTTGCTCGCGCGCCACTTGTTCAAAATAGACCGGATCGCCCTTGTGGATGGCCGCGGAAAGCGGGGCAGTCATTTCGAGCATTTCGAATACGCCGGTGCGGCCGGTGAATCCGATGCCGTTGCAGCGGCTGCAGCCCTTGCCCCGTCGAAAATCGACCCGGGAAAGCTCACCGCGGTCGAAGTGCCTGACCCACTCAAGTTCGTCGTGACTGGGGTGGTAGGGCTCGGAGCAGTAGGTGCAGATCAGCCGCAGCAAACGCTGAGATACCACGCCGAGCAGGGTGGAGGCGATCATGTAGCCGGGCACCCCCATGTCGAGCAAGCGGCCGGGGGCGCTCACCGCGTCGTTGGTATGCAGGGTGGACAGCACCAGGTGGCCCGTCATTGCGGCGCGAGCGGCAATCTGGGCGGTTTCCTGGTCGCGGATTTCACCCACCAGCAGAATGTCGGGGTCCTGCCGCAGGAAGGCGCGGAGCATGCGCGCAAAGGTGAGGTCGATTTTTTCATTGACCTGCACCTGGCTGATGCCGGCAATGCGATATTCGACCGGATCCTCGCAGGTCAATATCTTTACGTTGCGCTGATTGAGCTTTTCCAGGGCACCGTACAGCGTGGTGGTCTTGCCGGAACCGGTGGGCCCGGTCACCAGTATGATCCCGTGGGGGGCCTTGATGGTGCCGCTGAATTTTCTCCGCAAATCCTCCGGCATTCCCGAATTCTCCAGGGTGCACAGGCCCTGGCCCTGAATCAGCAGGCGCATTACGATCGACTCGCCATGCTGCGTGGGAACAGTAGACAGACGGATGTCAATCCTCTGGGATCCGGTCCTGACCGAGATTCTGCCATCCGCGGGCAAGCGCTTTTCAGCGATGTCCAGACCGGCCAGAAGCTTTAGTCGCACCGTCAATGCGGGGGAAATCCGCGGGTCAGCCTCGACCTGGAGGTGCAGTGCGCCATCTATCCGGAAGCGGACCACCAGCTTGTTTTCCTCCGGTTCGATGTGGATGTCGGAGGCCCGCATTTGCACGGCTTCCTCGAAGATCGTTTGCAGCAGCTTGATCACCGGCGCTTCGGCGTCGTCCAGGGCGATGCTCATCTTGCTGAGATCGACCACCCCTTCGTCGCGTTCGACCTCGCGCTTGACGTCATCGGCATATTCGCCAAGCTGATCGGCCCTGCGGTAGATCTGGTCAACGGTGCGGCTGAACTGGTCGCGGGAAATGACGCTGAAACTGAGCGGGCGTCCGACCAGGCTCGACAGTTCGTCCTGATCGCGCGGATTGGAAGGGTCGGCCAGCCCTACCATGTAAGAATCGCCACGGTCCTCCAGAATGAGGGCGCGAAACCGGCGCGCCTGAACCTCGGAGAGCGTTCGAGCTATTTCAGGATCAACGTCATAGCTCCGCAGGTCGATGAATGGCACCCCCTGTTGCGCGGCAATGGTCCTGGCCATCTGCTCTTCGGTGACATAGCTGTTTTCGACCAGCACGCGACCGAGAATCCGTCCGGTTCGCTTTTGCTCGGCCAGGGCATCGCCGAGTCGTTGCTGGGTGAGATACCCCAGCCTGATCAGCGCAGTGCCAAGCTGCTCGGTTTTTGTTACCGTTAATGTTGCTTCCATTCGGGAACTCCCAATCAAGATTCGGCGGCCGCGAATCGCGCTTTCTCACTGCCGCAGCCGGGGATGGTCGTCCTCAATGTCGTGCCTGGTCAAACCCCGGGGAAAGGTGATACATGTTTCATTTCCCTGGTGTGGGCAAGACACGCTGGCATCCGAGTCCCGCGACCGCCAACTCAACGTTGCCGGAACGAAATGCTGTGTGTTCGTCCGCGATGTGCAATCCCGGCGATCCGCTGGGGGCACGATGACCCGCGCCGGCATCTGGGCAGGCCTTGGGCGAGCGGCGCGCCCGCATCTCGACCCGAGGCGCACATGAGGTTCGCCGCCAATGTTGAGAAGCGTTGAGCGCGACGCGCTGCGGCTCAATAAATCTCAACGGACATTGCGTGCTTTGTCGCCTACAGTTAAATCAACACGGGATGCAAACGCTACACCGGTAAAAGGAGATGATCATGAGCGTTGGAGCGATAGGCGCGATCGGAGCGATCGGCACAGTTGGAATCGGGGCGATGGGCGGCATGAGGGCGGCAGCAGGTGCGCACGCGCCCAACCCGGGCGGCATGGTGACGATGACGGGCTCGGCCAATGGAGTGGCGAAGTCTGCGGCGGCAGAGCAGATGGCCGGCCCCTCGCCAAGCACGAAGGTGGACATCTCCAGGGCCGGGCACTCGGCCCTTTCCCGCAACGGCGTGCAGGCGGGCACGAGCATGGCTGAGCTGGTGCAGGCCCTGATTCTCGCGCTGTTGCTCGACTCTCTAAACCAGCAAGGCCAAACAGGGAATCGCCGGTAGCGCTAACCGCGGCGGGCGATGCTGCCGAATCAAGCGAATGAACGCTAAACAAAAATTATGAAAATCAACCCCGTGCCCGCCATGCTGCAAAACAAGTCCGGCATGCTGAAGAGGGCCTTGGGCGACCCCGGGGTTCTGAACCTCGTCCGCTCGTTGCACCTGGATCTGGAGGATCCGGCTACGCTGAACGGGCTGCTCGCCATGACCCAGCGATACGTGGATGCGTCATCGGAGGTTAGCCTGGGGCAGAAACAGATGC
>CAIZKA010000301.1 GCA_903933395.1 uncultured beta proteobacterium
CGAAGCCGCTCATGATGCTACTGCGCTCAAAATTTCCCTTTCCGGGTTCGTCTTGCGACGTCATTTTGTACGACGTCACGATTGGGCAAGATGCAAATAATGTTCCACAATCCGAAGCTGCACAATAGCGTACGAAAGGCCGGCAACGCAAAAGGCATGCGACTACTCATGGAGACAGCAACCCTATGCCCGGCCTGAGGTCGGCAGCCCGGACAAGCGCCGGCGCAATAACCGCCCTGCTCCTGCTGGCGGGCTGCGCCGCTCCGGGATCGCGGCAGGACTACAGCATGAAGCACCCCCAAAACGCCACCCCGGCGCCCTCTCACGGCGAAATGAAGGTCTGGCGCCTGGACGAACTGGCGCAGCAGGATCAGCCCGCTGTCCTGCTGCGCAACTCGCAAGGGATTTACGCGGCTATCGAGACCAGTCTGTTGCGCAGCATTCTGGCAACCGGTGAGAAGATTCTCCAGGCAGCGGGCGAAGGATCGGCTCCCCAATTCGTGGTGATTGCTTCCGGAACCGTCAATGCCTTTGCCTTTTTTAATGGTAAACAGCCGACGATTGCGCTCAGCCTGGGCATGATCCGGCTGCTGGGCGCCGACCAGGATGCATGGGCCGCGCTGTTCGGCCATGAACTTGCCCACCTGCGGCTCGAACACCTGCGCGGCAAGAAGGACCGCCGCGAAAAGACCGAGATCGCGAGTTCCATTGCCGGGGTGGTCCTTTCGGTGATCGGGCTGCCCTTCGCCAGCGTCGCCGCCGATGCCTCGGCCACCTTGGCCGACCGGGCCTACAGCCGCGAAGATGAACGTGAGGCTGATCGTACCGGCCTGCAATACATGCGCCGCGCAGGCTTTGCCGAAACTGGTGCAATCAGTCTGCAGCAGCGCCTGCTGACGGTCAGCAGCGGCACGGTAATCCCGTTTCTGAGCACCCATCCCGGCGGCGAGGAACGGATCGAGAATCTCCGGCAACTGATCCAGAGCGACAACTGAAGCACTGGAACAGGCATTGTTTCTGCTTCAAAATGGCGGCTCACTCCGGAAGAGGACCACGCAATGAGACTGGCATCGGGATGGAAGGCGGCATTATTTGCCTTTGCCGTCGTGTGCAGCGCTGCTGCTGCGGCCGCCGCCCCTGCTTCAGAGCGTATCGACGAGCTTGTCAAGACGCGCTGCAGCACCTGTCACGGCCCGACCGGGCAGAGTTCCAATGCGGACTTCCCCAAGCTGGCCGGCCAGAACGCCGACTACCTGGTGCGGCAGATGTTCAATTTCAAGACCCGGGCGCGCAAGAGTACCGAGATGGAAAAGGAGATGGCCGGGTTGACCGGAAACGATATTGAGGATCTGGCGAATTATTTCAGCCGCCAGCAACTGGTTCCCGTCGCGCGACAGGACAAGGCATTGACCGAAACCGGAAGGAACTTCTACATGACCGGCAGCCCGGAACGGGGAATATCGGCCTGCGCGGTCTGTCACGGCGACATGGCCCGCGGTGCGAGGCTGTTGCCGCGGGTGGCGGGGCAGCATGCCCGCTACCTGGCCATCCAGTTGCGCCGCTTTGCCGATCAGTCGCGAACCACGGACCAGATGCTGATGCATTCGACAGCCTCGAAAATGACCGAGGAGGAGATCTGGGCCGTAAGCTATTTCCTGTCCGGCTACGACTGAGCAGAATCCGACGGCCCGTGGATGCTTCCTGAAGCCAAATGAAAACCCTGCTTGTCGTGTACCACTCAATGACCGGCGGCAGCGAACAGATGGCGCACGCGCTGATCGAAGGCACGGCGACCGAACCCGGCGCGAAGACACGTCTGCTGCACGCTTCCACGGCCCATGCGAATGACGTGATCG
>CAIZKA010000302.1 GCA_903933395.1 uncultured beta proteobacterium
AAGCTGACGACGGCCTCGCGGCAGCTGACCAAGGAAGGCCTGAAGGCGATCGACGAAAAAGCCTACGAGAAGGCCAGCACGCTGTTCAACATGGCGCTGCAGGGCGACATCAACAATAGCTACCTGCATTTCCTGAACGGGCTCACCTACCATTTGCGCGGACTCGACGGCGAGGGCAAGCTCTACACGCTCGCCCAGCAGGGCTACGAAATGGCGATACAGTTTGATGGCAGCAACAAACTCGCCCGGCATTACCTGGGCTTGCTGTTCATCGATCGCCGCGAGTACGTGATGGCCAAAGAGCAGCTGATGGAGGCTGCCCTGTACGACAAGAACGACGCCGAACTGCTGTATGACCTGGCGGTGGCGGCCTATTACGCCAAGGACCCCGCGACGTCCTATGCGGCGCTGCAGGGGGTTCTTGCGGCAGACGGGACCAAGGAGACGGCCCAGCTTCTGCGGGCTTTGTCCATCGTGGCGGCCGCGGCGGGCGACGATGCCGGCGCGCGCAGCTTCCTCGAGCGTTTGGCCAAGGCACCTCAAGGACCCGACGAGCTTCGCTTCACTGAAGGCCGGGTCAATACCTGGCGCGACATGTATGGCGGGCGCCTGATCAAGGCGCAATTCCCGACAGCGCCGCCGGTCGCAGGCGGGTATCCGGGCGCACCGGCTCCGGGCGGCTATCCGGGCGCTCCGGCTCCGGGCGGCTATCCGGGCGCACCGGCTCCGGGTGGCTATCCGGGCGCACCGGTCGCAGGCGGCTATCCCGGTGCACCGGCCGCGGGTGGATATCCGGGCGCACCGGGCGGGATCCCGGGCGCACCGGGCGGGATCCCGGGCGCCCCGCGTGCCGGCGGCGGCTTCTTCGAAAAGAACATGGTGATGCTGGATGTGGCGATCATCGCCACCGAGGAGGACAACAGCGATACCTTCGGGGTGAATCTGCTCGACGGCCTGAAGATCCAGTTTGGCAACTCTTCGGGCTCGGCGGCTGTCTTGAGGAACGCTACCAGCGACCTGATCAACAAGGTCAATGACACCGCGGTCATTACACGCATCATCCAGATTCCTGCCATCACCTATACATTGAACATTGCCAATGCGCAGGACCGTCGCAACGAGGTCCTCGCGCGGCCGACACTGGTCGCCCTGGGCGGTTTGCCCTCCACGTTTTTTTCAGGGGTGGACGTGATCGGCGCCGCCATTTCGACGGGTGCCGGCGGTTCGGTGCAGGTGCAGAAGGAAGCCGGCGTAAAACTCTCGCTGACGCCCGAATTTTTGCCGGATGACCTGATCAAGATCCAGGTCACCGCAGAGCGCACCTTCCTCACCAACCCGAGCAGCAACGTCGTTTTCGACTTTCGTCTCGATACCTCCAAGACCCTGGTGAGCGCCAATGTCGCCATGAAGTTCGGCGAAACCTTGATTCTGTCCGGGCTGTCGGAGCGGAATACCGAATCGAATGCGAGCGGTGTGCCGGTCTTGCGCGATATCCCGATTGTCCAGTACCTGTTCCATCGCAAGTCCAAGCGCGATTATTTCAAGTCGGTGCTCATCATGGTGACGCCGCGTCGCCCGAACTATACGAGCCGCTCGCAGCATGATGTGGAGGCCGATGCCGCCAAGATGAACGAGTTCGAAAAGGTGCATGCCGAATTCGAAAACAAGTTCAAGGTCTGGTTCAAGCCGGTACCGACGGCCGCCATGTCGATGGCCATGATCGAAACCAGCCCGCTATTCAGGGAGTTTCGCGCAGGCGACCTCAAGCTCGAGAGCTGGTTGTCCAGAGATTCCGTGGGCGGACGTCTGAAATCGGCCCTCGCCTTCCTTTATTACTGATGCATAGCTGAACGTCTGGCTGTTTGCGTGTGATGGACAGGTGCCTGATGGCTCACCTGATGCGGTGGCTGCTGCTCTTGCTTGCGGCTGCCGCAGGCTGGTCCGTGTCTGCGCAGACGAACCCGCGCCCCGTTGGCGCACCGGCAATGACCGCGGCCACCTCGGCGACCCAGTGGGTAGCGGTACGGGGCCAGGCCGCTGATCTGGCGATCACGCCGGGCGGTGATGTGTATGCGCTTGACCCCGACGGCAGGCTGTGGCGCCTTGCGGCGCAGAATATCCAGGACGGCACGGCCGAAAACTGGCTCACCCAGCCGGGGCGATTCAAGCGTTTGCGCGCCACGCATGATGGCGGGCTTTGGGCGATTGATCCCGCCGACGTGTTGTACCAGTTGCGCGGCAGCGTATGGCGCCCGCTTGTCGAAAGAATCAAGGACGTGGCAGCCTCCCCTGACGGCCAGACCCTGGTGCTCACTGCAAAAGGGGAACTGTTCGATCTGTACGCCGGCAAGCCGTTTCAGCCGCTGCCCCCTGCTTCAATCTCGGCGTCTGAACGCCTGGTTGCCGATGCCCACGGCCTGCCCTGGCTGCAGCGACTGGACCGCAGTGTGGCCCGCTTTGACGGCACCGCGTGGCAGGCGGTCGCCAGTGCGGCCGATAACCTGGCGACGCTGACTGCCGGCAACGACGGAACAATTCTGGGTATCGGGCTTGATGGACGGGTCCTGCGCTATCTGCCCCAAGGCAATACCTGGCGGCCCTACATCACCGACGGGCGGGTGATCCCGCCTTTGCGTCATCTGGTCATGCATCCTTCCGGAATGCCCTGGGGCATCGCCCGCAGCGGGGAACTGCTGGCCGAGCGTGCGGTCGGCGGGCCACAGAAAACAGCGCCGAGTACCCCTGCCGCCTTTACCAAACTTCTGACGTGGACAGCGGCCGGTGGCCCGTCGAAAAAAGTGAGTGTCGGCAGCGATGGCACTACCTACAGCCTTGCCCCGGATGGCTCGGTATGGCGCCGGAAACGGGGCAACGAGTGGATTCGCGTACCCGCACAGGCGGAGGCGATTGTCGCTGGAATCGGTGGGCAGGCATGGGGCCTGAACGCCAGGGGTGGCATGGTTCAATTCGATAACGGCTTCATCTTTGACATTCCGGGGATCGCAAGCCTGATCACGGCCGGGCCCAAAAATGATCTCTGGGCCGTATTTGCGGACAGGACCCTGCAGCAATGGAATGCGCGTGCGAAGCAGTGGGAGGGCGTCATGCTTCTGCCGGAAGTTCCGCGGGCGATTTCCATCGGAATGCGCGGCGAACCCTGGATCATCGATGCTGAAAGAATGGTAAGAACCTATGCCGAGAACCGCTGGCGTCCGGTTCCCGGGATAGCGGCGCTCAGCATTGATGTCGGGCCGGAAGGAACCGTGTATGCCGCATCCGATGCCGAGGGGATTTATTGGCTGGATGCGCGGGAGATGCGGTGGAAACCCGCCAACGGCAAAGCCGTTCAGGTGGCGGTAGGACCCGGAGGCGCCCCGTGGGCGATCACGGCAAAGAACGAGCTGCTCGCGTCAGGGCGCTTCATCGATGCCGATAACGTGCGCGAAGCCGTCGCGCAAAATGCAGCCAAAAAAGCGGCCGGCCAGAAAACCCCTTCCAGCACGACGACGGCGAGCACGACCCCGGCGAGCACGACCCCGGCAAGCACGACGACGGCGAGCGCGACCCCGGCAACTACAACGACGGCGAGCGCGGCGCCGGCGGACTCGGCGGCTCCCAGTGCATTCACGTCGGGGGCAACGACGCCTGATGGCACGAAGCCGGCCGTCGTATTTGCCGGCCCGGCGCCGGCGACCGTCAAGCCGCTCGGTTTCCAAATCTTGTTCGGCGAAACCAGGTTCAAGGACATCGGCATCGGAGCCAATGGCGCGGTCTATGCCGCCAGCGCGGATGGTGCTCTGATGTGCTTCAACAATGCGGCCAACCGCTTCATCATCGCCAGCTCCGGGACGGTGGACCGGGTGACCGTCGCGGCGGACGGCATGCCGTGGATACTCGACGGCGGCGGGCGCATCTCGAGGTTCGACAAGGATCGGGGCGCATGGCGCGTGGTGCCGTCGTTCAGCGGGGTTGACGTCTCCATCGGACCCGACGGACAGCTCTGGGCTGCCGGAGCCGGCGGCTCGGTCTTCCGCTATAACGCAAGCGCCGACGCTTTTGAAGCGGAAGCCGTGGTGAGCTCCGATGTTTCGTTCAGGGCGCGCCGGGTAGCCGGCGCGAATGCGCGTATCCATTGGCTGATATCCGAACAAAACCAGCTTATCCGCTGCGAAAAAGCTGATTGCCGCGTCATCCTCACCGGGGCGCTGGACGCAGCCGTCGCCCCCGATAACACCGTGTTCGTTCTCGATCTGCTTGGCAATGTTCTGCGCTACAACCTGAGCAAAAAAGCCTTCGAGAAGCAGGCGGGGTTGGGTCGGGCAATCGCGGTCGGCCCG
>CAIZKA010000303.1 GCA_903933395.1 uncultured beta proteobacterium
CAACTCCTTTGCCACGCCCGAGCGGCTGTAGAGATAGGCGGTGTGGCCGCCGGCGATGAGGTGGCCAGCCATGGGCTTGCCCATGATGCCCAGTCCGATGAATCCGATGTTCATGTCGTGTCTCCGTCAGGATTTCAGGTAGGAAGCGGCCCAGCTTAGGCCGGCCTCGGTGGTGGCGGCCGGCTTGTACTCGCAGCCGATCCAGCCTTGATAGCCGATCTTGTCGAGGAAGGCGAAGAGGAAGGGATAGTTGATCTCGCCGGTGCCCGGCTCGTTGCGGCCCGGGTTGTCGGCAAGTTGCAGGTGGGCGATCTTTGCCAGGTTCTTCTCTATGGTCTTCGCCAGTTCGCCCTCCATGCGCTGCATGTGGTAGATGTCGTACTGGACGAAGATGTTGTCCGACCCTGTGTCGGCGATGATGTCGAGCGCCTGCTGCGTGCGGTTGAGGAAGAAGCCGGGAATGTCGACGGTGTTGATCGCCTCGATCAGCAGTTTGATCCCGACGGCCTTGAGTTTCGGGGCGGCAAACTTGAGGTTCTCGACCAGGGTGCGGCGGGCATCGGCGTCTGCCACGTTCGCCGGCTTGATGCCGGCAAGGCAGTTGACCTGCGGAACGCCCAGCGTCGTGGCGTAGGCGATGGCCTGGTCGACGCCGTCGCGGAATTCCTGTACCCGCGTCGGATCGCAGGCGATGCCGCGCTCGCCACCGGCCCAGTTGCCGGCCGGCAGGTTGTGCAGCACCAATTGCAGCCGGTTGCGATCGAGCGCGTCCTTGACCTGCCCGACCGGGTAGTCGTAGGGGAAGAGGAATTCCACGGCCTTGAAGCCGGCTTTCGCCGCTCGTTCGAAGCGCTCGAGAAAGGGTGCTTCGTTGAACAGCATGGTCAGGTTGGCTGCGAGTCGCGGCATGGTCACGCTTCCTCAAGGGCGGGCTGGGGGGCGGCCTGCTGCTGCTCCGCGGTCGCCGGCGGCAGGTCGAGAACGGGTTCCCATTCTCGCACGGCATTGATTTCTGTCCCCATGGCGATGTTGGTAACGCGCTCGAGGATGCATTCCACCACGACCGGCACCGAATGCTCGGCCATCAGCGCGCGGGCGCGCTCGAAGGCGGCGCGGATGTCCTCCGGCCGCTCGACGCGGATAGCCTTGCAGCCGAGGCCCTCGGCCACCTTGACATGGTCTACGCCGTAGCCGCGCGTCTCGGGCGAATTGATGTTGTCGAAGGCCAGTTGCACGCAGTAGTCCATGTCGAAGTTCATCTGCGCCTGGCGGATCAGGCCGAGGTAGGAATTGTTAACCACTACCTGGATGAAGGGCACCTTGAACTGCGCCGCCACGGCCAGTTCTTCGATCAGGAACTGGAAATCGTAGTCGCCGGAGATGGCAACCACGTCGGCCGCCGGATCGGCCACCTTGGCGCCGATCGCGGCAGGCAGCGTCCAGCCCAGCGGGCCTGCTTGGCCGGCGTTGATCCAATTGCGCGGTTTGTAGACCTGGAGGAATTGCGCCGCCGATATCTGCGACAGGCCGATGGTGGTGACGTAGCGCGTGTCGCGGCCGAAATAGGCGTTCATTTCGTGCCAGACGCGGTGCGGCTTCATCGGCGCCTCATTGAAATCGCTCCTGCGCAGCATGGTCGCCTTGCGGCCCTGGCAGTCGGCGACCCAGGCCTTGCGCGACTTGAGGGTGCCTGCGGCCTTCATCTCCGTCGCCACGGCGATCAGTTGTTCGAGCGCTGCCTTGGCGTCGGAAGTGATGCCGAGGTCGGGGCCGAAGACGCGGCCGATCTGCGTCGGCTCGATGTCGATATGCACGAATTTCCGACCCGCGGTAAAGACATCTACCGAGCCGGTGTGGCGGTTGGCCCAGCGGTTGCCGATGCCCATGACGAAGTCGGAGGCGAGCATGGTGGCGTTGCCGTAGCGGTGCGATGTCTGCAGGCCGACCATGCCGGCCATCAGCGGGTGATCGTCGGGAATGGCGCCCCAGCCCATCAGCGTCGGAATCACCGGCACATCGAGCAACTCGGCGAATTCCACCAGCAGCCTGTCGGCGTCGGCGTTGAAGATGCCGCCGCCGGCGACGATCAGGGGCCGCTCGGCGTCGTTGAGCATCTGCATCGCCTTTTCGGCCTGGGCGCGGGTGGCGGCGGGCTTGTAGGCCTGCAGTGGGGAATAGGTGTCGGGATCGAATTCGATCTCGGCGACCTGCACGTCGAAGGGCAGGTCGATCAGCACCGGGCCTGGGCGGCCCGAGCGCATGACGTGGAAGGCCTGCTGGAAGACGCCGGGCACCAGTGCCGGCTCGCGCACCGTCACCGCCCACTTGGTCACCGGCTTGGCGATGGACTCGATGTCCACGGCCTGGAAGTCCTCCTTGTAGAGCCGCGCGCGCGGCGCCTGGCCGGTGATGCAGAGGATGGGAATGGAATCGGC
>CAIZKA010000304.1 GCA_903933395.1 uncultured beta proteobacterium
CCCCGGCGTCAGCGTGAGCGGGGGTGCCGATCAGTCGCCCCGTAGCGGCGTCGAAGCTCAGCCATGCGGGCAAGGGGTCGCCGTTGGCCAGCCTTGCCGACACGGCCAGGCTGTCGCCGGCGTCGGCATCGACAAACGTCGTTGGCGGCAGCACGAAGAGGAAAGCATCGTTCTCGCGCGCCGACTGGTCGGCAATCACGATGTTTACCACTGGGGCATCATTAGCGTTGACGATGGCGGCCGTCGCAACACTCGTCACGGTCCCGGCCTTTCCTTCCCGATCGGCATAGGAGGCCACGACACGCACTTGCCCCCCGACGGCGGCCTCGGTCAGCAGCAGGCTGCCGGTCGTGGCGCCGTCGATGTCGCTCCAGACACTGCCGTCGGCCGACGACTGCCATTGATAGCCCAGGCCAACGAGGCCATCCAGATCGGCCAGCGTACTGACCGCGGTGAGCGTCTGGTTCTGGGCGGCGTCGCCCGAGAGGGTGAGCGTTCCGGTTGTGGCGTTGTCGGCCTGGGTCGCGGCGTCGAGTTCGGCGCCGGTCAATTCGCTGTCGGTTGCCCAGAAGTAGAGGCTGTCGAGACGGCTCGGGTTTACCGCGTCGTACCAGCCCTTGATCGTCGCGGTGGTGTCGCTGCCGTCGACGTAGACCGTCAGGTCAAGACCGGCATCCCCGGTATGGCGTGCAAAACGCAACTGGTCCTGCGCTATGTTGGAGCCCAGTTCCAGCGCATTCGTCGTTTCACTGCCGACCGATACTGTGATCGTATCGTGGCCGCTGTGCCGATCGATGAAGTATCTGTTCCAGTCCCCGCCGCCGATCAGCGTGTCGTCGCCGGCGCCACCCACCAGCAATCCGCCACCAGCCCCGGCAATGAGGGTGTCGTTGCCGGCCATGCCGTGGATTTCGGAATAGGCATCTGTGTCGGCTTCCAGCGTTTCATCATCAACCGAACCGATCAGTGTCTGGTAATACTCGTTGCCGTCGGCGAAACCTGCCAGCGTTGCCTGCAGCACATCCGCTCCCCATACAGTGCCATCGGCAAACTCGATGCGCGGCATGGTTTCCGGCCAGAACACCAGATCGACGGAACTGGCGCCATCGCGGATCGACAGCATCAGCAGGCCGTCGCCGTCGCCCGCGCGGGTGACAACAGTCACATCGTCGGGGCTGATCCCGGCCGCGAAGCGGATAATGTCGGCTTCATCGCCCGCAATTACCACGGGGCCGGCTCCGTCTCCTTGCTCGTAGACCGTGTCATGCCCGCCGTCGGGGCCGATGAGGTAGACATCCTTGCCAAGCCCCGCCTGCATGTAGTCGTCATCGGCCGTCCCCGTCAGAACATCATCGCTGGGCGCATAGGCCTTGTTCAGAAGTGTGTCTTGATCCCACACCGTGCCGTCGGCGAATTCGACAGCGGACAAGAGGGTGCTGTCCCAGCCAAATCCATCCAGCAGGGTAAGGCTGTCCGCGCTGTTGCTCAGCGTCAGAATCACGTCATTGCCAACGCCGCCCCGCGAAAACACGATGTCATCCGGCGCAATGCCGTCGCCGAAACGGACAATGTCGAAATCGGCTGCCGCACTGCCCTGATCCACCACGTCCCGCCCGTCGCCCCGGCTGAAGTAATACACGTCGTTGCCGGTGCCCCCGTTCAGCACATCGTCGCCGGCAGCGCCCGTAATCCAGTCGTTACCGTCGAAACCATTGACATCCTCTGCGACCTCGGTCCCCACCAGAACATCGTCATCGCCGGAACCATTGATCATCTCGCGCGCATTGAGGTCCACGCCCGCCATCGCGGCCAGCGCGGCGGTATCCCAGATCGTGCCGTCGAGAAACTTCACCTGCTCGACTCGATGAATGTGGCTTTCGGCCCAGCGGGCCAGCGTCACGCGGTCATCGGTGTCGTTCACGCTCAGGACGACATCCGTACCCTCACGCGACACCATCACGTCGGTCGGGCTGATCCCCTCGGCGAACAGCACGGTATCGACGTTGTTGGCGCTCCGGTCGTCGTCCTCAATGCGGTCCTGCCCATCGTAGCGACGGAACACATACAAGTCATCACCCGCTCCGCCCCGAAGAACATCATTGTCGTAGCCGCCGTTCAGAACATCGTTGCCCACGCTTCCCGCCAGAGTGTCGTTGCCGCTCATGCCGAACAGATGGCCGCCAACTGTCGGAGCCGCCAGCGTATTGGCCTGCCCATTGCCGAGCAGGGTGCCGTCACCCATGTCGGGCATCGGCGGTGCGAGATCGACTGCCTGACTCATCCAGATAATGTCTCCATCGGCAAGCTTGATGAATTCGATACCCGAACCGATCGGATCATCCGACCGCGGCATCACAATGCGCAGCTTCGTCGCGCCGTGCCATGCCACCTCCAGCGTTGCACGCTGTTTGCCGTTGGCATCTTCCACGCTACCCCAGTCGAAGGAAAGATCGGCGCGGGCAATGCCCTCGGGCAACTCCACCACGTCCTGCGGGACGAGGCTGATATTCTCGATCAGCCGGAAATCCTTGCTGTCGCCAATAAGCGGCGCTTCGGGTCCCGAAAAATATACAAGGTCACCTGCGGCCAGCGCATCGTCCACACTCTCGTAAGGCCCGACTTCCGAGATGTAGGATTCCGCCTGATCGAGTGAAGAGAAAGTCACCCAGGTGACTTCTCCTTCATAGTCGCGACGGAATTGCCAGTATTCGTCACCGCTTACCCCCTGCTGTTGGTAATACCAGTCCTCGAATGCATCTCGATTCGAGCCGCGATCCTCGATCAGGTCCACGCCATCCTCGTCCGCCGATAGCACCAGATAACGATCCCACCCCGCCCCGCCGTAGAGCTGGTCGTTGCCGTCTCCGCCCGCCATGGTGGCGCCTTCACCGTAGATCAGGTCGTCGCCGCCATTGCCGAAGAGAACGTCGCTACGACCCATGGCGCCGTAGCTGCCAAAAATCGTGTCGTTGCCCAGCCCGCCATCGACAAACTCGGTCGCAGCGCTATTTGCGTGGATTTCGTTGTCGCCGTCGCCGGCGACGATCTCGGCTACCAACTGCGCATAGGAGTCGATGCGCGTGTAGTTGACAGCAACGCGGTTTCCGACGAGTACGTTGAGCGGCGCCGTCCACCCCGACGTCCCTTCGGCGTATCCCTGTACCGATCCATGGCGCGAATACGACGTGAGATCATAGTAATGTTGCACCGCCGAAATCGCATTGCCGAACTGATCCAGCATGAAGCCGCTCGTGTTCCAGGTCCGGTGTTGATAGTTGAACTGCGTGCTCTCCCAGGCCAGTGTCGCTACCGCGGTGCCGGACGCTACCTCCGTGTGCGCGATATAGCTATTTGAAATCAGCGCGTCATTGCTTTCGATCCTGGCAACTTCATAGTGACTCCGGGTTGCCGACAGATTCACGCTGCCGGGTGACAGTTGCTCGGAATGTGTCACCTCGACATCACTGGAAATCAGATGCCCGGTCAGCGTCAGGTAGCTTGTCGTCGTCTCTTGATGCGACACATTCGCCACCGGTTGCACCGAACCGGGTGCCTGAAACACAAGGTTGCCCTGGTTGATCCAGCCACGGTAATTTGTTTCGGTCCATGTCTGGGCGGCGATGACCTGAGCCTTGGTGCCAGCCCACAAGCTGCCGATAGCCGTAGCCGACTCGTCGGGCTGGGCGAGTATGGCTTCCAGCGTGACCGCGTTGGCGCCGTCGAAATCGACACTCCAGCTTTGCGCGGAGCCCGCGTAGTAATCCTTGAGAGTCACGCTGTCCGCCGTACCCTTGACCAGAAGCTTCAGGTCAGCACCATCCCGCACCGCGCGCAGATCCGTCGCGGCCTGCCATGACTCGAAGCGCAGAATGTTTGTTTCGCCGCCGCCGTCGATGACGGTGTCGGCATCGCTGCCCGTGGCAAACGCATAGATATCGGTGCCCGTGCCACCGCTTAAAACGTCGACCCCGCCCCCGCCAATCAGCCGGTCGTCGCCAGCACCGCCTTCCAATCGATCATTTCCGTCTCTGCCGTCGACCGTGTCATTGCCCTCGCCCGCGTTAATCGTGTCGCCACTGCCATACCCCACCAGAAAATCATCCCCCGCCGTCCCGGCGATCAGCCGGGCGCGAATGTCGGCGGCGGACCACGTCGTATCCGCAAACTGCACGGTCTGCAGCCCGGCAGTTACGCCGTCGCCGGCGAGCCATCCCGCCACCCGCACTTCGTCGCCTTCGGCGTTGCCAAACACCAGGTCGTTGCCCTCGCGACCCAGGGTAATCTCGTCGACGTCTTGATCAACGAAGCGCAGCGTGGCATTGGCGCCTAGTGCGTTGAGGCTGTCAACGCCATCGCCGCGATACACGCTGAACGTGGCGTTTTGTCCGGTCAGCTGCACCGTGTCGTCGCCCTGCCCGGCGGAGACGAGGGCGTTGTCCTCGGCGACGATGAGCAGGTCATCGCTGCCGCCGCCGGCAACATGGCGGATACCGGCATCATCCGTACCGCTGAAGCTTCCCGTGGCATGGCGGCCGATGAATTCTTCGTAGGCCAGGGTCTGTGCCGTGCCATCGACGGCGGTGATCTCAAAGTGTTCGATGCTGCGTGCCTGTCCGCCAGCAATCACCAGGCGATCGATCGGCTGCCCGAACGTCTGGTAGTCGATGCGCAGTTGATCATTGCCGCCGTCGCTGATGTTCAGATTGGCCGGATCGACACTGGCGTTGAAGCGGACGGTATCCTCGCCACCTTCGTCGAACAAACCATCGATCTGCAGGCTGCTGCCGTTGGAATAGATGGTTCCATCGCCGGCATTGAAGACATAGGTGTCGTCGCCCAGGCCGCCCAGCATGTTGTCCATGCCGGCGCCGCCGGTCAGGGTGTCGTTGCAGTCGAGGCCGGCGATGATGTCGTCACCGCCACGGCCGTCGATGCGGTCATCCACTCCGGTGCCAAAGATCGTGTCGTTGCCTTCGGTGCCGTCGAGGTCGAAGCCGCGGGCCAGCAGGCCTTCCCAACTCAGGCTGCTGCCGTCGGCGAACTGGAAGCTGGAGAAACTTTGCGTCCCCAACGGATTGTCGGCATCGAAGTTCTCGATGTGGATCGCGTCGCCATCGCCCAAGTCGAGGAGCAGAGATCCTTTGCGCAGCTTGATGGCATCCTTGTCAAAGCCTTCACCGAAGACGAGGATGCTCTTCTCGGCGCCGGTGTCGTCGTCCAATATCTCATCAACGCCGTCGCCCTTGTTGAACAAGTAGGTGTCTCGGCCGGCGCCGCCGTAGACGATGTCATTGCCCTCGCCGCCGATAATGATGTCGTCGCCGCCCATGCCCCAGATGTGGTCGATACGGTCGCCACCGGCAAGGTAGTCGTTACCCGGTATTGCCTGCGCGGAATTATCGCCATAGAGGTGATCCATTCCAGTCCCGCCCAGCAGGATGTCGTTGCCCTCCTCGCCCATAAGGGTGTCATCCCCCTCCTCGCCAAACACCACGTCGTTGCCGGCGCCGCCCCAGACGTAATCCTTGCCCTTGCCGGCATAGATGACGTCGGCGCCGCCGCCCGCCGGATTGAGGAGGCCGATGACGGGAGCGAACAGAAATGTCGTGCCCGGGGTGACAGTCCAGTCGAACGGCGCGGTGCTGGTGTGGTACCAGTCGGTGCCGCCTTCGTTGTAGCGCGAGGAGGATTCGAGAATGTACTGCGGGGTGTAGTCGGCGTCGCCGAGGATGAAGTCGTCGCCGGAGCCGGCGATCAGCAGGTCCTGGCCGGCACCGCCGGTCAGGACGTCGTTGTCGGCACCGGCGACGAGGATGTCGTCGCCCGAATTGCCGGCGAGCCAGTCGCCTTTCTCGCCGCTGGCGGTGTCGTTGCGGCCATTGGCGATGGCGTCGGCGGTACTGATTCGGATGTTGCCGTAGATCACGTCGTCATTTGCATCCCCGGCGAGTATGTCGCCGCCGCTGCCGCCTTCGATGAGGTCGTTGCCTTCGTCGCCATTGACGTAGTCGCGGCCGGCGCCTGCTTCGATCCAGTCGTTGCCGCCGCGGCCACCGATGTTGTCGTCTAACTCGTCGGAGAGGATGTGTTCGTTGGCCGCCGTGCCGACGAGGATGTCTTCATAGGGCTGGGCCGTGCCGATGAGCCGGCCTTGTGCGTCGCGCACGGCCTGTATGCCGGTCTGGCCCGCATTGGTGTCGTCGGGCTTGATGTCGCCGGTGATGTCGGCCGTGGTTTGCGGATTCTCATTGGCGGCGGCGCCGGTCATCGTGAGGTTGAAGCTGCCGCCGCTGGCAGAATTCTGGATGATGAGATTGCCGTCGATCAGCAGGGTGTTGGCGTCAGCCTGGACGTAGAGATGTTTGCCGTCGCTGCTGCGATGCACGAGCGCATCGCCGTACTGGGCGCCGCCGGTGAGCGCTTGGCCATCGATTTGGAGGGTGTTCTGTCCTTCTACGTCGAGGATAGTGTCGAGGCCATCGCCGGTGGTATAGCGATAGGTGTCGTTGCCCTTGCCGCCGAGAAGAATGTCGTTGCCTTGGCCGCCGGTGAGGGTGTCGACGCCGCCGTTGCCGATGAGGAGGTCGGCGCCGGTGCCGCCGGTGAGGGTGTCGCTGCCGTTTCCGCCGAGCAGGAAGGCGTTGCGGTTTTGGGTGTCGGCGGTGTTGAGGGCGGTGGTGCCGGATTGAACGTACAAGTCCCGCAAAACTGGAAGGATGGATGTGATCAGGGTGCGTTCGGCGGGGGTGAAGTTCGCATTGACGTAGGACTGGAAATACTTGTCGCCTTTGGCATCTTTGAGTGTGGCAACGACGTCGGCCCGGTCGAACTGGATTCCGCCGCCGTTGATATCGGTGAAGAGTGTCTTGTTGTAGCTGGCGCTGGCTTGGGTTTCGTCGTAGTACTTCTGCATGGCGAAGACGATCAGGGCCTTGCTCAGGTTGTTGAGCGCGGGATTCCACTCGTTGCCGTCGCATATCGTCAGGCCGCCTTCCTGGACGAGCTTCCACAGGTCCTTGGTGAAGCGGGTGACCATGGCGTCGGCCGGCATCAGGGTTGCACCAGATGCTGGATCGCGTACACCGGCCTCATGTTGAACTAGCCGTTCGAGGAAGTTGGCCTCGTCTTTGTCGGTATCCTTGGCAAACAATGCCCTGTCAAAGATCATCGCCAGCAGGTCGGTCAGCTTTTTCGATGCTTCGCTCAAGGTCTGGGATGACGTTCCTGCCGCTACGGCACTCTGGTTACTTTGTAAGAATGCGGTGAGCAGGGCTTGGGAATGAAGATCCATGGGGCCAAAGTAGTCGCCGTGCGTCAATGACGGAAGTTCGGTTCCGATTCTCAGCAGCGACAATGCGGATAAGAACTCGCCCTGAACACTGAGGCTGGTAACGTTTGCCTGCCGAGCCGCCAGCCCGTCCTGCGACCAGCCCAACCCCAGCGGATCGAAAGAGTTGATGAATCGGTCAATGGGGGCGAGCCATTCCGATACTCTTGGATACGTCGTTGCGGGAAACTTGGCTGCAATATCCTGACGAACTTCCTGCGCCGGCAGCCAACTCGCTGCGTTTCGAAACGACGCTTGATCGAATGTCTTTGCCGTTTCGTTGAAGAACACGGCGATCAACGAAGCCAGCCCGCCACCCAGAGAGTGTCCGGTCAGGGTGATGTTGGCATCGGGATTGGCCGCCTTTATCTGCATGTAGTACCCGGCGGCCTGGAACAACTGGATGGACGCACCGCCCATACCCAAAGCGGCATCTGCCACCATATCGCCGCGTATGTCCTTGTCGTAGGTGCCGGCGTAGGAGATGACGATTTCGTTGCCACGCTGGAACGCAATTACTTCAAAGCCAGAACTCGGATCCCTGTAGTAGGACTCTGAATTGGTGACTTCTGCCCAGCCTTGCGGAACCGGAATCTTGTTTTTGTCTTTCCTGGTCGAATCGTAGGACGCGCCAGCCATCAATGCATATTCGAGTATCGTAGCCATGTTCCATCCTTTATCGAACGTTTGGTTGAGCGACTATTTCTGCTTCTGGTCCATCATTCGCTTGCCAATCGAATCACCAGGACCGACCCAAGCACCCTTGTAGAAGACCAGTTCCCTGCAATTCACCGCCGACCCCTCCGTGCCCCGCTTCACAGGTTCGCGCAGAATCGATTTCAGTTCGGCCTGCCGCAAGTCGCCATTCAACTTCGCGATTTCCTTCGCGGAAACCAGTCCCATTCCAACCATTCTGTCCACATCGTAGGTTTGCAACGAGATGACAACATTGAAAGTAGTTAGCTCTGCCGCAAGCTGCTCAAGCGGGGTCCGCTGCCATCCGTTACCATCGTGCTTGAAGATTACATAGGGGGGGTTTGGACGTCCCCATTTGTTGTAGGACAAGCATAGGTTGGGGTAGGCGACGACATACGGCGTCCCCGCTGCCAGATGGATAGCAAGCAACGTGAAGTTGGCGCGCCCAACATCATCGCTGTACTCGCTGGTCCAAGTAATTGTCTTGCCGCTTCCGGAAAGAACGAAGCTGACTGTGTGCTCCTTGATCGGCGCAGACTGACCGACTTCGCGTCGTCCGCCGTAGCTCTGCGAGCGCTTGACGATCAGCGTGCTGCCGTCATTCTGCAAGACTTCCTCTTTCCAGCTATCCCCGCCGAATCCAAACAGCCCCGCTTCTGCGCTCATGCTTGCCCCCATCATCAATAGAAATCCCAGTTTCGTAATTTTCTTCAACCACCGATGATTCGTTTTCATGCCACTCGCCTCCATGCCGTATCGTTAGCCGCTCGTAACCCCAACTCACCGTCCCGCCAGCGCCGACTTTTCAGGAAGAGCGTCAGCCGTATATGCTCGCCGCTGTTGTCATTGCCATCGCCGGCGCTGATCGTATCGCCACTGCCATAGCCGACAGAGTCAAAGGGGTCAGAGACATTTCGTTTTTCGTTTCGCATCATTGCTTCCTCCATTTTCAGAATCCAAATCCCTGTTGTTCAGCTCGCGTCGGTTGGGCATCAATTCGAAGCGGCGTCCCGCCAGCGCCGACTCGTGGTCCGTTTGTTCGAAGCGCTGGACGATTCCGCATTCCCGGCGTAAAGTAAGAATTCCTTACTTTGCCGAACACTATCGCCATGCTTGCCAAACTCACCTCGAAGAACCAGCTGACCTTGCCGAAGAGCATCACCGCCGCAATCGGTGCGACGGAATACTTCGACGTCGAAGCCAGCAATGGCCGGATCGTGCTGACGCCCGTGCGTATCCAGCGCGGCGACGCCGTGCGCGCCAAGCTCGCCGAGCTTGACCTCCAGGAACAGGACACGGCCGATGCCGTGGCGTGGGCGCGGCGGGCGGCTGCCGGCAAGCCCGCGCGCAAGAAATGAGGCATCCGCCCCGGGTGGTGATCGACACCAACCTGATCCTGTCGGCGCTGGTGTTCGCGAGCGGCCGACTGGCGCCCTTGCGTCTGGCTTGGCAGAGTCAGCGTGTGCTGCCGCTGGTGTCGCGCGCCACGGCCGCCGAACTGATCCGTGCCCTGGCTTACCCCAAGTTCAAGCTTGCCGCGCATGAGCAGGAAGAATTGCTGGCGGACTACCTTCCCTATTGCAAAACGGTACGTATTCCGGCCCAGCCACCCGCCACGCCGCCTTGTCGGGATGCATTCGACGTGCCCTTTCTGGAACTGGCAGTGGCCGGAAAAGCCGATGCGCTGGTGACCGGCGACAAGGATCTGCTCAGCCTTGATGGCAAGCTGGCGTGCCCGATCCTGCGCGCGGAGCGTTTTCTGGACGCGATCGGAGTTCGCCTCTGAGTCCCTGAAGTCACCGGGCACGCGATCCGGTCCGGTGGCTTGCCGGGGAAAATGTATTTTGCAGTACAGTATTATCGTGGGTACAATAATACTATGAAGATCACCTGTGATCCCGCCAAGAATGCCGCCAACATCGAACGCCGCGACCTCCCGTTCAATCTGATTGCGGATCTTGACTGGGCCACGGCGGTGATCATCGAAGATACGCGCAGGGACTATGGGGAACCCCGCTACCGCGTCTTCGGCTATATCGGTGACCGGCTTTACGCCGCCGTGTTCACACCCCGCAGAGATGTCCTGCATGTCATCAGCTTGCGAAAAGCCAACAGCCGAGAGGTAAAGCGCCATGGTTGAACGTCGAAAACATCCATCCACTTTGATCGATGACGAAAACCCGGAATGGACAGTCGAGGACTTTGCTCGCGCAAAGCCCGCATCGGAGGTCTTGCCTAAATTCATGGGCAGCGTAGCCGCGGCCGAAATGCTGCGTCCGAAACGGGGACGCCCCATTTCCGCCAATCCCAAGGCGCACGTCAATCTTCGCCTTGATCCCGACGTCGTCGCCGCCTTCCGGGCCACGGGCCGAGGCTGGCAAACGCGCCTGAATTCAGCGCTCAAGGATTGGCTCAAGGACCACTCTCCGGCGTGATCAAACACGTCACCGCTCCCGCAAACTCTCGCTGCCGTACTGCAGCAGCGGACTCAGGAAATACTCGATCACCCGTCGCTTGCCGGTCTTGATCTCCACAGTCACCGCCATGCCGGCGGTGAGGTTCACGGACTTGTCTTCCACCCGCAC
>CAIZKA010000305.1 GCA_903933395.1 uncultured beta proteobacterium
CGGGCTTGACCCGGGATCCAGTAGCCTGGGCCGACTGGATTCCGGCTTTCGCCGGAATGACGAATCCGGCATTGCGGCCCTTGGGCAGCGCCCTTACTTCTTCAGCGTGATGCTGGCGTCTTCGATCAGCAGCGGATAGGAGTAGCCGGCGCCGAAATCGCGGTTCAGCACCACGGTGCCGGAAACCATGACCTGGTCGCCGACGGCGGCCGTCTGCTTGCTGGTGACGATCAGGTTGTTGGTACCCTTGGCGGCGTCGCCCGTGCCGTCCTGCACGTGCACGAAGTTGCGGCCCATGATGCCGTTATTGACCTTGACCACCTTGCCCTGGGCCGCGACGGTCTTGCCGCCGAGGCCGGCCTTGTCCTGGTTGATGGCGGCGACGGTCTGTACTTTCGCATCTGCGGCGGACGCATTGAAGGACGCCAGGCCCAGCGTGGCGAGCATGGCGGTGAAAACGAAGGAATGAATCCTCATCAAAAACTCCTGGATAGGGTTGGCGGTGACCAAGCATTCCCGCCTGGCGGGCGCCAGTATAACCGGCCGAGGCCGTTCGCCCCGGGGAAGACCCTGCGAATCAGCGCTCGTCGAAGCTCACCGTCAGTTGCCTGGTGGTGGCCCGCGCCTGGCAACTGAGCACGTAGCCCTGGGCCATCTCGTCAGCTTCCAGGGTGAAGTTCTTGTCCATTACCACCTCGCCGGACAGCACCTTGGCGCGGCAGGTGCAGCAGACACCGGCCTTGCACGAGAAAGGCAGGTCGAGGCCGGCATCGAGCGCCGCATCGAGGACGTGCTCGTCGGCACCGATATGCAGTTGGTGTTCCTTGCCGTCAAGCACAATGGTCAGGGCGATGTCCTTGGTGGCAGCATCCTTCAGCGGGGCCGCATCGGTATCGGCCTGGATCTTGGCCGCCTGCGCCGGGCCGGAGGTGAAGCGCTCGGTGTAGACGCGGCTTTCCGGCACGCCAGCCTCGATCAGCGCCTTTTCGGTGGCTTCGATCATCGCCTCGGGGCCGCAAATGAAGACTTCGTCCATGCTCGCCGCCGGCAGCAGCGCCTTGATGATCGCCTTGACCTTGTCGCCGTCGATGCGCCCCTGCAGCAGATCGACTTCCTGCGCCTGGCGCGAGAGGATGTGGATCAGCGTCAGGCGGTCGCGATAGCGGTCCTTGAGGTCCTGCAGGGCCTCGTTGAACATCACGCTCGACATGCGGCGGTTGCCGTAGACCAGCGTGAACTTGGCTTCCGGCTGCTCTTCCAGCGTGGTCGCCGCGATCGACAGGATGGGCGTGATGCCGGAGCCGGCGGCGAAGCCGACGCGGTGGATGGCGCGCTGCTTCCTGACCGTGAAGCGGCCGTCCGGCGGCATCACCTCGAGTTTGGTGCCGGCCTTCAGGGTCTGCGCGGCCCAGTTGGAAAACAGGCCGCCCTCGACCGGCCGGATGCCGATCTCCAGTTCGCCGGCCCTGGTCAGGCGGCTGCGCGGGCTGCTGATCGAATAGGTGCGGCGGACGTCCTGGCCGTCGACTTTGGCACGCAGGGTCAGGAACTGGCCGGGTTCGAACTTGAAGGCGTCCCGCTCGGCGGCGGGAATGTCGAAGGTGACCGCCACCGAGCCGGCGGCTTC
>CAIZKA010000306.1 GCA_903933395.1 uncultured beta proteobacterium
CCCTACGACATCATCTGGTTCACGCCGCGCGCCGAACGCCCCGATCCCTGCCTGGCCTTCGGCAAATAGACCCGCCAGGGGATACCGTTCGAACGTCCCGCGCAGACAAACCCAGCAAGGGGATACCGTCCTCGCTCCGCTCGGACATAAAAAAATCGGGCGCCGTGATGGGCGCCCGATGAAGAACCGCAGAGAGGAGTGAGGACCCTCTGCGGGTTGCCCCTTCCTTGCGAAGGGGGCGAGGGAGACAGATCAGTTGTGGTAGGCCGATTCGCCGTGCGAGGTGATGTCCAGACCTTCGCGCTCTTCGTCTTCCGGCACACGCAGGCCGATGAAGATATCGACGATCTTGTAGCAGACGAAAGCCACGGTGCCCGACCAGACCAGGGTCACGCCGACGGCGGTGGCCTGGATCATGACCTGCCCCATGATGTCGTAGTTGTCCGCGACCTTGTTCGCCACGTAGTCGTAGATGCCCGTGCCGCCGAGGCTGGGCGCCGCGAACACGCCGGTGAGGATCGAACCGAGGATGCCGCCGACGCCGTGCACACCGAAGACGTCGAGCGAATCATCCGCGCCGAGTAGCTTCTTCAGGCCATTGACGCCCCACAGGCAGATCACGCCGGCCGCGAGGCCGATCACCAGGGCGCCGACCACGCCGACAAAGCCTGCCGCCGGAGTGATCGCCACGAGGCCGGCGACGGCGCCGGAAGCGGCACCCAGCATCGAGGGCTTGCCCTTGACCAGCCATTCCACCACCATCCAGGCGGAGGCCGCCATCGCGGTCGCCAGCCAGGTATTGACGAAGGCCAGTGCCGCCGTGCCGTTGGCTTCCAGCGCCGAACCGGCGTTGAAGCCGAACCAGCCGACCCACAGCAGCGAGGCGCCGATCATGGTCATCGTCAGCGAGTGCGGCGCCATTGAGTCCTTGCCGTAGCCGACGCGCTTGCCGACCATGAAGGCGCCGATCAGGCCGGCGATCGCGGCGTTGATATGCACCACGGTACCGCCGGCGAAGTCGAGCGCGCCCTTCTGGAACAGGTAACCTGCCGTAGCGGTGGCCTTGTCGGCGGCTTCCGCCGTGGTGTAGGGGTCCGGACCGGTCCAGTACCAGACCATGTGCGCGATCGGCAGGTAGCTGAAGGTGAACCACAGCACCATGAACAGCAGCACCGCGGAGAACTTGATGCGCTCGGCGAAGGCGCCGACGATCAGGCCGCAGGTGATGGCCGCGAAAGCGCCCTGGAAGGCCACGTAGATGAATTCGGAAACCACGACGCCCTTGCTGAAGGTGGCGGCGACCGAATCCGGCGTAATGCCTTTCAGGAACAGCTTGTCGAGGCTGCCGAAGAAGGCGTTGCCCTCGGTGAAGGCGACGCTGTAGCCATAGATGGCCCACAGCACGCTGATTACCGAGAAGATGATGAACACCTGCATCAGCACCGCCAGCATGTTCTTGCTGCGCACCAGGCCGCCGTAGAACAGCGCGAGGCCGGGAATGCTCATCAGGATGACGAAGGCCGTGGCGACCAGCAGCCAGGCATTGTCGCCCTTGTTGGGCACCGGAGCGGGTGCGGCGGCAGGAGCAGCTGCGGGTGCGGCGGCAGGTGCCGCAGCAACCGGGGCGGCGGCGGCAGGTGCAGCAGCTGCCGGAGCAGCCGCCGCGGGCTTGTCGTCGGCCCAGGCGCTGGAAGCGCCGCCGGCGATGCCGACGGCGAGTACCGTCAGCAGTGTAGCGAGTATCTTTCTCATGTTGGCTCTCCCTTACAGGGCTTCCTCACCGGTTTCACCGGTGCGGATGCGGATGACTTGTTCGACGTCGAAGACGAAAATCTTGCCATCGCCGATCTTGCCGGTGCTGGCGGATTTTTCGATGGTTTCGATGACCTGGTCCACCATGTCGTCGCGGATGGCCGCTTCGACCTTGACCTTGGGCAGAAAATCGACGACGTATTCGGCGCCGCGATAGAGCTCGGTATGACCTTTCTGCCGGCCGAACCCCTTGACCTCGGTAACGGTGATCCCCTGCACGCCTACGGCGGCGAGGGCCTCGCGTACCTCGTCAAGCTTGAATGGCTTGATGATGGCGGTGACGAGTTTCATGGCTGATTCCTTTGTGATTTGGAGGAGGTTGGGTAAATTTGATGCATCCCGCCGACGCCGGCCGGGTCGCCGGCGGGATTGTTCAGATGCGATTAGAAGGACTTGGAAACGGATACGACCAGGGTGCTGTCGCCGGCATTCTTGGTATGGCTGCCGAAGTTGATCACGCCTGCCACATCCGAATTGGAATTGGTGAAGCAGTACGGCTGGTAAGTCGCTGCGCCACGGCACTTGCCGTCGGCATTGGTATCGATATAGGAGACGGCGAAAACCCAGCCATTGATATCCTTGGTCACGCCGAGCTTCCAGTCGGTGTAGTCGCCGTTATGGACGTTCTCCAGGTTCAGCAGGCCGACATGGCCGTTGATGCCCCAGCCATTGCCGAGGTCATAGGTCGCACCGAGATCGAGGTAGCTCGAGCCCTTGGTGCTCTTGCCCGTGGAGGCACCTACCGAATTCACGCCGCGCAGCGAAAAGTAATCGTCGACCGCGTAGGAGTATTTGGCGGAGAGGAACTTCCAGGTGCCGCCGATGTAGAGTTCCTTGTTGTTGACCACGCCCGAATTGGCACCGACGCCAAGTCCGCGAGCTTCGGAACCCGGGTAGTAGTAATAGATCGCACCGACGTCAAGACCGAAATCACCGAAGGTGGCCTTGTAGCCGCCGTAGAAATCCATTTCCAGGTTGCCGTCGGGGAAGCCTGCGCCGGAACTGACGTTCGAGTTCCAGTTGCCGACGTAGAAGCCGCTCGAATGGGAGTAATCGATGCCGCCTTGCAGCGCCGGCTTTTCGAAGGTCTGCGTGATGCCGCGGAAGCGGTAATCCGTAGTGATCATGAGGTTGCCGGTGATGGTGTGCGGGCTGGCCGGGGCGGCCGCGGCCGCGGGAGCAGCGGCAGGCGCGGCGGTCTGAGCCATGACGGCAGAGGGTATGGAAAAGAGGCCGGTGATTGCGGCCGCGATGAGAGTCTTGCGCATGGTTATGCTCCTGGGAAGAATTGATAAAAGATTTACAGCCTCATCTATGCAGAGACCGTGCCAGCCATTAATTTCCTTATTTTTCATAAAGATGGATACGTGCTGCAACGCAACATCGGCAGCTTCGCACCAAACCGAGTCAAAAACTTGTCAATGGCGCACTAAGGTGGTGCGGCGGGTTTGATGGCCGCGGTGCCGAACCTCGCTGTGCTAGACTTTAGCTCCGGCCGCTTCCCTTAACGCCGATGGAGCCGGCGTTAGCCTTCACTGAAACAAGAAGACGTTTTCTTCGTCAACGCAAAGCACCCAACGCCATGCTGAATCCCAAATTGCTCGATGAAATGTCCGCCCGCGTGTCCTCCCTGCTGGCGGCGACGCCAGCCGGCGACATCGAGAAGAACATGCGCGCCGCGCTTGCCGGCGTATTCGCCAAACTGGATCTCGTGACCCGCGAAGAATTCGACGTGCAACGCGAGGTTCTGAGCCGCACGCGAGCCAGGCTGGAAGCGCTCGAAGCGAGCATCGCCGAACTCGAAACCCGCGGCCGGAAATCCGCGCCCGACCCGACGCCGAAGTAAAGGCTCAATGTCGCTCGCCGTTCTCCGCTCGCGGGCGCTGGCGGGCCTCGCAGCCCCGGAAGTGACGGTCGAAGTCCATCTTGCCGCCGGCCTGCCCTCCTTCACCCTGGTCGGCCTGCCCGACACCGAAGTCAAGGAAGCCCGCGACCGCGTGCGCGCCGCGATCCAGAATTGCGGCTTCGAGTTCCCGCAGCGGCGCATCACCGCCAATCTTGCCCCGGCCGACCTGCCCAAGGAATCGGGCCGCTTCGACCTGCCGATCGCGCTAGGCATCCTGATCGCCTCGGGGCAGATCAAGGCGCCGAAACTGGACGCCCACGAATTCGCCGGCGAACTTGCCCTCTCCGGCGATCTGCGCGCGGTGCGCGGCACGCTGGCCATGTGCGCCGCGATCCGCCATGAAGCCGGGCCGCAACACAAGCCGGCACGGGCCTTCGTCCTGCCCCTGGCGAGCGCACCCGAAGCCGCCCTGATCGAGGGCATGGACATCCTGCCGGCGCAAAACCTGCTGCAGGTCTGCGCCCATCTCGCCGGACGCGAAAGCCTGACGCCCTTCGCCGTACCGCCGGCGCCGACTTCTGCCCACTATCCCGATCTCGCCGAGGTCAAGGGCCAGGCGCAGGCCAAGCGTGCGCTCGAAGTTGCAGCTGCAGGCGGGCATTCACTCCTGATGAGCGGCCCGCCCGGCGCCGGCAAGTCGATGCTGGCGCAGCGCCTGCCGGGGCTCTTGCCGCCGATGACCCATGCCGAGGCGCTGGAATCCGCCGCGGTACATTCGCTGGCCGGCAGTTTCAAGCTGGAACAGTGGCGGCAACGGCCGTTTCGCGCCCCGCACCACTCGGCCTCGAGCGCCGCACTGGTCGGCGGCGGCGGCACACCGCGCCCCGGGGAGATTTCGCTGGCGCACAACGGCGCGCTGTTCCTCGACGAGTTGCCCGAGTTCCAGCGCGGCGTGCTGGAAGCCCTGCGCGAGCCTCTCGAAACCGGGCATATCCACATCGCCCGCGCCGCACGCCGCGCCGAATTTCCCGCCCGCTTCCAACTCGTGGCGGCGATGAATCCCTGTCCCTGTGGCTGGCTCGGCGCTGCCAACGGCAAGTGCCGCTGCACGCCGGACCAGGTCGCCCGCTACCGCGGCAAGCTGTCCGGACCGCTGCTCGACCGCATCGACCTCATGCTCGAAGTGCCGGCCGTCGATGAGGCCGACCTCGCCGCGCGCGGCGACGGCGAAGCCTCGGCCACGGTGCGCGCCCGGGTAGCCGTGGCGCGCGCCCGTCAGCTTGCCCGCCAGGGCAAGGCCAACGCCCGGCTCTCGCCCGACGAAGTCGACCGCCATTGCCTCCCGGACTGCGCCGGCGCGGCGCTGCTCAAGCGCGCGATGCAGCAACTCGGACTCACCGCGCGGGCTTATCATCGCATCCTCAAGGTCGCACGCACGATTGCCGACCTTGCCGGTCTGCCCGACGGCGCGCCGCTGTCCGCCGCGCACATCGCCGAGGCCGTCCACTACCGGCGCGGCCTTGCCAACTGACGCCCATGACTTCGATGAACCGCACCGACTCATGAATTTCTTAGCTTTCGTTGCGCCACGGGCTGGCAAATGGGCCCGCCCCTCCCATCCTCCCCTCACGGGGAGGCTACTGATCAGCTCGCTGCGCTCGGCCGTTATTAAGCGCGTCTGCCGTGGCAATTGACGCTAAGGATCCGCTCTTGGCCGCCAAACCGCCCGCCGCCGATCTGACCGCCGCACAACTGCAGGGCATCCTCGGCATCGCCGACGACGCCGTGGTCTGCTTCGACAGGGACCAGCGCATCATCCTGTTCAACCACGGCGCCGAAATGATCTTCGGCTGGACAGCGCAGGAAGCGCTCGGGCAAATGATCGACCTGCTGCTGCCGCCACGCCACCGTGCCGGGCACGGCAAGCTGGTGCAGGGCTTCCGCCAGTCCGGAGAGATCGCCCGCCGCATGGGCGAACGCAATTCGATCAGCGGCGTGCGCCGCGACGGTACCGAGTTCCCCGCCGAGGCGTCGATCTCGAAACTGGAGGCCGAAGGTGCAGTGGTCTTCACCGTGATCCTGCGCGACATGACCGCGCGCGTGGCGCACGAGCGCGAGCTGGAGGCGGCCAAGGAGAAGGCCGAGGCGGCGATGCAGGCCAAGAGCATGTTCCTCGCCAACATGAGCCACGAGATCCGCACGCCGCTGAATGCCGTGATCGGCATGACCAGCCTCCTGCTCAACACCCGCATCGACGACGAGCAGCGCGACTACGCCGAAACCGTGCGCGCCAGCAGCGAGGCCTTGCTGACCATCATCAACGACATCCTCGATTATTCGAAGATCGAGGTCGGCAAGCTGGAAATCGAGCACTACCCCTTCGACCTGCGCCGCTGCCTCGAGGAGGCGATGGACCTGATCAGCGCCGACGCCGGCGAAAGGAACATCAACCTCGCCTACTTCATCGACGACAGCGTGCCGGCCTCGCTGGTCGGCGATGTCACCCGCCTGCGCCAGATCCTGGTCAACCTGCTGTCCAACGCAATCAAGTTCACCCATCGCGGCGAAGTCGTCATAACGGTCGCCGGCACGGTGCTCGATGACAGGCGCCACGAGATCAGCTTCGCCGTGCGCGATACCGGCATCGGCATCGCCGCGGACAAGCTGAAAACCCTGTTCCAGTCCTTCACCCAGGTCGACGCCTCGACCACGCGCAAGTACGGAGGTACCGGACTTGGCCTCGCCATCAGCCGCCGCCTGACCGAAATGATGGACGGCCACATGTGGGTCGAAAGCGTCGTCGGCGACGGTTCGACCTTCCATTTCACCGTGGTGGCGGAAGCCGCCGGATCGCAACTGGCCAACAGCTACCTGCAGGAGTTCTCGTCCTCACTGGCCGGCAAACACGTGCTGATCGTCGACGACAACAGCACCAACCGGCGCATCCTGGTCAAGCAGGCCCTGACCTGGGGCATGCTGCCCTCGGCGGCGGCGTCGGGCATCGAAGCCCTGGATTTCATCCGCCACGGCCACGCCTTCGACGTCGG
>CAIZKA010000307.1 GCA_903933395.1 uncultured beta proteobacterium
GCGCGACGACCCCTTTGCGTGCCAGGTAGGGATGTTCATCGCCCGCCGGCTGCGCGGCGTGCCAGATCCGTGCGGCGACCTCACGCGCGGCGGCGTGGCGCCTGACCGCTTCTTCCGTCCGTCGGGTGCTGGCGGTCTTCGCTTTTGCGCGCAGCGCATCGTGCTCCGCCGGCGTCAGCGCGCGCCCGATGTCGACGCGCCAGGATTCCCAGCCCTTGCCGTCGCGCCAGTTCTCCAGTCCGCCGGCAGGAATGCCGTCCAGGTGGAGCAGGTAGGCCGCATCGCCCTTGCCATTCTTGCCCGCTGCATCGCAGCGGTGAATGCAGCCGTCGGCGATGAGGTTCTCGGGCGGAACGATGTCGCGCGCGGCGAGTGCCGCCCGAAACTGGTCAATGACCTCGATCCTTGCCAGGACGGGCGCCAGGCGCGGCCGCCTGGCCGTTGCAATCGTACCGGCAGCCATGCCTTCGCGGCATCAGGTCGACTGCCGGCCGCCGGCTCGGGCGATCTTCACCCGGGCGGCGATCCATTCGGTCACGTCCGACTCGAGCCAGCCCACGGCGCGTGGCCCGAGCGGCACGGGCTTCGGGAAGACGCCGTCCTTGATGTACTGGTAGATGGTGCTGCGCGAAAGTCCTGTGCGCGTCTGGACCTGCCTGCGTCGAAGGAATGCAGGCTCACGCTGGATTGTTTGCGTCATTTTAGTAACCTCGCGGTAGGTAGTGGAAGACAGCAACATCCTTCCACCCCACGCGGCACGTGCGGGCCCGAATCGGAGCCTCGCTGAGGCCCCGAAAACCCATTGACAACGGGAAGCAGTTGGTTCTCGGCATTGGAACTCCCGCGGCCATCACAGCGGCGAGATTCCCGGTTATCCACGGGCCGATGCGTGCGGCCCCTCTCTGGCACGCGCGGATCGGGCGGTGGGTAACCGGGGTTGATCGAATGATTCCTCGTCCGACCCCTGCGCGTAGAGCAGATCTTGGCGAACGCTGCAAGCCGATTTGAGGCTTTGCTGGAGCACCAATTCGAAGTGCAACACGCAACAACGCTCTGCGTGGCGCTGCATGCTCGCGGTTCTCAAGCGGGTGACCGGGAACTCTCCAGAGGTGACTCGGTCACACCGGTGATCGTAAAGGTGGCTCCTTCAGCCCGCTTGATGCCCGTAAGCGCATCGCCCTTGCTCGCAACATCGAGCGCCAAAGCCGGACTCATCTCCTGGAAGCCGGCAGCCGCAAGGCACGGAGATAGTCGTAAACCTGCAGCAAACGAACAAGCAACGAGCGCCGTTTTGCCGCGGTCATCTACGGTGGCAGCGACGCAATCAGGCTACGCCCGCATTCGCGCCTGGCAGCCCTACTCAACTGCCCTAGCGGCACCCTCTGTTTCAAGCAGCACGGTTCTGCGCCAAGCGTGCCGCGTTTGACATACGCGAGGCATTTTCGCGCCGACCAGGCCGCAGTGGCGCCAGCCAGTGCGATCCCTGCGGCAAAGCTGTCCGCTTCAAGTGGCAGCACCCCTGCGCCAATCGCGTCGTCACTACCGCGGCGCGAGCCGGTAGTGACGACGCGCTCAATGCCCCAGCCGACAAGGCATTCCGGTCGCTGGCGCAAGTGACGACCCCAAGTGACGGGCTCCCTGACCCGTCGCCCTGCTGGACCGTGCAATGCGGTCCTTCTACCTGCCCGCTCCCCGCGGGCTCAGTCCGAAGCCGCGCCGCCAAGGCGCACCTCCGAGCCCTGGGTCAAGGGCTCATCTCGATGAATCGGCTTCCA
>CAIZKA010000308.1 GCA_903933395.1 uncultured beta proteobacterium
ATCGCCGGTCTGGCGTTGCCGCAGCCCGGCCAGGGTGCGGGTTTGCGGGCAATGGCCCGCATCCGCGGCTATCTGTCGCAACACCAGTTCGACCCCTTCGCCTCCACGGTCATGGAGACCGTGCTGGTCGGTCGCCATCCCCACCTGGGCCGCTGGGATTGGGAATCGGCCGCCGACCGCCGCATCGCCGAAGCCGCGCTCGACGAGCTTGTCCTCGGCGGCTTCGCCGAACGCGAGGTGCAAACGCTGTCGGGCGGCGAGCGCCAGCGCCTGGCCGTGGCGCAGTTGCTGACCCAGGAGCCCCAGTTGTTCCTGCTCGACGAGCCCTTGACCCATCTCGACCTGTCGCATCAGGTAGCGGTAATGGAAATGTTCGCCCGTCGCGCGAGCAAAGGCGCCGCCATCGTCGCCGTGCTGCACGACCCCGGTTTCGCCGCCCGCTACTGCCGCCAGGCCCTTCTGCTGTTCGGCAATGGCGAATGGCTGGCGGGGCCGGCCGGCGAAGTGATCAACGCGCCAAACCTGACGCGACTCTACGGCCATCCCCTGCGAGAACTTTCAGCCGATGGACACCGCTGGTTCGTTCCCTGCTGACAGCGGTTCGACCAGGCTAGCCAGCACAGGATCGCCGTGTGTCCAAGGCGCCTGCATCAATCCCGGTCTGACCATTGGCGACCGGCGAAAACCACTATTTTCAGTACCGGGCCCGCAATTGACAAATTCCCCTGACGTCCGCCCCTTCTTTCGATAGAGTAGAGACTGTCGGCCGACGGTCAATGAACAGACGCACAGGGAAACAAGCGATGCCCAATACAACCAAATTACTCAGCGAAAAAGCCCTGCTGGCGATGCCCAGCAGTTCCTACATGAACGCTGCGCAGATGCGTTTCTTCCGCGATCTGCTGAACAGGCAGCGCCAGGACCTGCTCGACAACGCGACCATGACCATCGACCACCTGCGTGACGGCGAGGCCGAAGCCGACCCCAATGACCGCGCCACCATCGAGGAGGAAAACTCCCTCGAACTGCGCATCCGCGACCGCGAACGCAAGATGCTGCCGCGGGTCGAGGCGGCCTTGAAGCGCATCGACGACGGCCGCTACGGCTTCTGCGAGGAGACCGGCGAACCGATCGGCCTGCGCCGCCTGCTGGCGCGTCCGACCACGGCGTATTCGATCGAGGCGCAGGAGCGCCACGAGTCGCGCCAGAGGATCCAGGGGAAATAAACCGGCGCGCACTGCCCGGCAACAGGAGAACACATGGTCGGCCCCGCGGTCCGCAAGCCCAAGACACCCGCAGCAAAGCATCCGCCTGCAAAGCGGGCGTTGCCGCAGGCCATGCCCGAAGTGGCCGAGTCGGGCCTGGTGGACCAGATGCGCACCATGGCCGGCAGAGTGCTCGACATGGGTGCCGCCACGGTGGGCGCTGCGAAGACGCTGCACACGGCAAGCGAAGTCGCCAGATCGCTGCGCAAGGGCAAGCCGATGGAAGCCGCAGCCGACGTGCTCAAGGCCATCATGCCCGGTTTGTCCGAGCCCGGCGTCTGGACCCGGACCGGCGCGGCGCTGCGCCGCATGCGCAAGGCCGCCGGCCTCACCATCACCGAAGTCGGCACGGCGATCAACCTCAAGGATCCGTCGCTGATCGAAGCCTGGGAAAACGGCCGCATCGCGGTTCCCTTCGAACTGGTCCTGCGCCTGGCAGCCGTGCTCGGGCGCAACGATCCGATCGACTTCGTCATGAAATTCACCCGCGCCTCCAATCCGGACCTGTGGCGCAGCCTCGAAGGGCTCGGCGTCGGCAAGCTGCTGATCCAGTCGGCGCGCGAACGCGAGTTCGCCAACATCTACCGCGGCGACGACGAAGCGCGCAGCCTGAGCGACGCCGAGTTTGCCGAGGTACTGACCTTTACCCGCGCCGCATTCGAAATGGCCATGGCGTTTCGCGGGCGCAAGGCGCAGCAAGCCAAAAGTCGCAAGCCGGTGGCCGGCTGAAGCCTCCGTGAGGAAAATTGCAAAATGCCTTTCCTGACCGCTTTTCCCGAGTCTTGATGAATCCCGTGCGCAGCATCCGGGGGCTTCTGCTCACCGCCGGGGTGATTTTTGCCATCGCGATCTTTGCCGTCACGCTGTTCGTGGTCTCGGCCATTTACGAGCGTTCGGTGCGCGACGATTCCGTGGAAGACGCCACCGAATTTGCCGAACTGACCTTCAACGCCATGTTCGAGCTGATGAGCACCGGCTGGAATCGCGGGCAGCTGGAAGGCTTTCTCGGCGCAATCAAGAAATCGGTCGATCACAGTCAGCGGCAGATCGATATCTACCGCGGCCCGAAGGTCAGCCAGTTGTTCGGCGAGATCGCGCAGAAGGCGCCGGACGAGGCGATCCGGCGCGCGTTCAGCGACGGCAAGCGCCAACGCATCGACGCCGGCACCATGATCCGCGTCGTCTATCCGCTGGCGGCACAGGACATCTGCCTCAAATGCCATGTCAACGCCGCGGCGGGCGACGTCCTCGGCGTCATCGACGTGCAGCAGGATGTCGCAGCGGCCATCGAATCGCACAAGTCACGCTTCACCTACGCCTTCGCGCCCATCATTCCCGTGGTGCTGATCGTCACCTTCCTGATGGTCTTCTACATCCGGCGCCGCCTGGAAGCTTCGATAGACAAGCTGGCCACCGACATCAGGGCGGTTAACCGGATTTCCGACCTGCGCGCGCTCGAGACCCGCCAGATGGACCTGGGCTTTGCCGAATTCGATGCCGTGGCGAGCGAAGTCAGGCAACTCACCGAGCGCATCCGGACCATCGCCGTCGACAAGGACATGCTCGAGTTCGAAATCCGCCTGCTCGAAAAATTCGTCCTCACCTCGGAAGTCATCAAGGACTGGCGCGACTACGTCAGCCGCCTGATCCTCGATATCGACAGCGTGGTGCCGGCCCACCTGATGTTCTCGGTGTTCAAAATCGCCGAAGAAGCCTACGACCTGGAGATTTTCTGGCGCAACACCCCGTCCGACAACACACGGCGGGTTTGCGAATCCAGTCTGCAGCAGGTCCTGCAGCGCGCCGAGTATTTCGAGAGCGGCTGTTCGATCCGTGTCCGGCACAATGTCGCCGATGCCGCGAGGACCATGCCCGAGCTGGGTGCGCAGGACATCGAATTGCAGATCAAGTCGCTGCTGGTCGGCGCGCCGAAGATCGGCGGCATCGTCGGCATCGGCATGCAGCCGCAGTACGAAACCGACCCGATGCGGCTGCTGGTGGTGCAAAGCATCCTCGCCACCCTGCTCAACGTCGTCGGTTCGGTCAAGGCGATCGGCAAATACACCAAGGACCTCGAGTACTACGCGACGCGCGACCCGCTGACCAACCTTTTCAACCAGCGCGTGTTCTGGGAGCTGATCGAAAACGAGGTGATCCGGTCCTCGCGCCACGGCAACAAATTCACGCTGCTGGTCATCGATGCCGACAACTTCAAGTCGATCAACGATTCCTACGGCCATGGCGTCGGCGACGCTTTCCTGCAGTTACTTGTCGGCGGAATCAGGACGGCGATTCGCGACGACGATCTCCTGTCGCGATACGGCGGTGACGAGTTCGTGGCGATCCTGCCGGAAACCGACATGGCCGCCGCGGAAGCAGTCGCCTGGCGGATCATCGAATCCGTGGGCAAGGTCACCATGGCGGCGCCGGACGGTGCGCAACTCAGCGGCTCGGTGTCGATCGGCATGGCCACCTATCCCGACCATGCCGCGGCGATGAAGGACCTCTTCCTGTTCGCCGACAACATGATGTATCGCGCCAAGGCCGAGGGCAAGAATCGCGTCGTGGTGCCTGATGCGCAGGACGTCATCGATGTTTTCCGTACCCTCGGCGAGAAGAGCATGCTGATCCTCAACGCCGTTGAAAAGCGCAGCGTGGTGCCCTTCTTCCAGCCCATCATCAATGTCGCTACCGGCGAAGTCGAGGCGATCGAAGTTCTGTCGCGCATCCGCATGGAGGACGGCAGCTACGTCATCGCCGAAGAGTATGTTGCGATCGCCGAAAAAATGGGCGTGATGCACAAGCTGGATTTCATCCAGCTGGAGAAAGCCCTGGAAGCGGTCGAACAGACGGGTTACAGCGGCTACCTGTTCATCAACATGTCGCCGCGGGCGCTGGTGCTCAACGATTTCGTGCAGGAAACGCGGCGCATCGCGAGTCAATTCAAAATCGATCCGACGCGCCTGGTATTCGAGATCACCGAACGCGAAACGATCAAGAACATGGCGCTGCTGGAACGCTTCATCGTCACCTTGCGCAGCGAGGGTTTCAAGCTGGCGATCGACGATTTCGGCTCGGGCTTCTCATCCTTCCATTACGTCAAGCGCTTCCCGATCGATTTCCTCAAGATCGAGGGCGACTTCATCATGGGCATGAAGAACAACGAAAAAGACCGCGCCCTGGTGCGCAGCATCGTGGCGCTCTCCAAGGATCTCGGCATCCGCAACGTCGCCGAGTATGTCGAAGACAAGGCGGTGCTCGATCAGGTTGTTGCCCAGGGAATCGACCTGGCGCAGGGCTTTTACATACACCGGCCGAATATTTCCCTGGCCGAGGTGATGAAGATCAATCGCCCCTAGGGCGTTCTCGGGGTCGAGGCCTGTTTCGCCCGCTTGGCGCGCGCCGTTTCAAGATGCATGCAGAGCTTTCCGGCACCGTCGAGGATGCGCGGCGTGTGACGCTGCAGCAGGTCGGGCGGGACGAAGTACAGGTTGTCCCGCGCCACCGCGGTCAGCGTCGTCCAGCGCCGCCAGTCGTCCAGCCATTCCGGACGCGATTCGCCCATGCCGCTGGCGACGATCACTTCCGGATCGGCGGCGATGACCGCCTCCACCGTGACGGTCGGCGCCAGGATCGGCAGTTGCGCGAAAACGTTGCGCCCGCCGCAAAGGCGTATGGCGTCGCTGATGATCTGCTTGCCGTTCACGGTCATCAGGGGTTGCTTCCATATCTGGTAGAACACGGTCACCGGTGGCCGCCGGCTGTAGCGCGCGACAAGCGCCGCATAGCGCTCGCGAAAGACCTTCGCCGCGGCATTGGCCGTGGTCCCGGTGCCGGCGAGCAGGCCGATGCGTTCCAGGTCGCCGGCAATATCCTCTATGCGGCCGGGCTCGGACAGATGCACGGTCAGACCCAGCGCACGCAGCCTGGCCACCGCTGCCGCCGCGTTGCCGCTTTGCCAGCCCATGACCAGATCGGGCTTGAGGGCGACGATGGCTTCAAGGTCGAGCGAATTACCACCCACCCTGGGCAGGGCCTTGGCCGCCGGCGGATAGTCGCTGTACTCCGCCGTGCCGACCACCCGGTCTCCCGCTCCGGCGGCGAACAGGAGTTCCGTGATGTGCGGCGTCAGGCTGACGATGCGCCTGGCCGGCGCCGCCAGCCTGATGCTGGCGCCGCTGACGTCGGTGACGACGATTTCGCAACGCGCCGGTAAACAGGCCAGCACGCCGAGCAGCGACAGGCCTAGCCGCATCATTCCGCCGCCGTGTCGCCGGCGCCGACTCTTGGCCGCCAGCGCTGCGAAGTGAAATGGCAAAAGCAGGAAGGACAGGACGGGCATGGGATAATCGGCCGGCGGAACACGCAGCATTCTAACGACAGTCGAACCGAATCCTCACCGGCCCGCCCCCTTGACCCGATAAAGCTGCGATGCCAAAAAAAACCCATCTCCGCCCGGCCGACGTTCGCGGCTATAGCCGCCTTGCCATCGACGCCACCCTAGGGCTGACGCGCCTCGTTGAAACCATGCACCACAACATCGCGCGTACCCCGGGACCGCTGGGCAAGTACACCCAGGAACCGACCCGCGGCATTACAGGGTTGGTCTATCGCAGCATACAGGGCACGACGCGGCTGGTCGGCAACGGCATCAATCTGCTGCTGGGCCAACTGCTTCCGCTGCTCGAACAGGAACCCGCCGCGTCGTCCGCCAAGCGCGAAGCGGTGCTGGCCGCGCTCAACGGCGTGCTGGGCGATCACCTCGCCGCGAGTGGCAACCCCCTGGCCATACCCATGCAGCTGCGCCGCAACGGGCAGCCGCTGGAACTGACAAGCGCGGGGCTCGAGGCCGGAATTCCCGCGCCGACCGGGAAGATCCTGCTGCTGGCGCACGGGCTTTGCATGAACGACCTGCAGTGGCGACGCAACGGCCACGACCATGGCGCGGCGCTGGCCGCTGAAGGCGGCTACACGCCGCTCTATCTGCATTACAACAGCGGAATGCATGTTTCGCAGAACGGCCACGCCTTCGCCGGCATGCTCGAAACCCTGCTGCAGGCCTGGCCGGTCCCGGTCGAGCAACTGGTGATCGCCGGCCACAGCATGGGCGGGCTGCTGGCGCGCAGCGCCTGCCACTACGGCCAACTCGCCGGGCACGGCTGGCTGAAACATCTGCGGCAACTGGTTTTTCTCGGCACCCCCCACCATGGCGCGCCCCTTGAACGCGGCGGCAACTGGGTCACGGTCATTCTGGAGGTCAGCCCCTACACCGCCGCGCTGGCCCGCCTGGCGAAGATTCGCAGTGCGGGGATTACCGATCTGCGCCACGGCAGCATCCTCGACGACGACTGGAGACACGGCGACCGCTTTGCCCGTACCAGTTTGAAAAAGGGCACAATCGCCCTGCCGCAGGGGGTGCAATGCTTTGCCATGGGCGTTACCCTGTCAAGGCAGGGGAGCGATCCGCAGAAATCGCTGCTGGGTGATGGCCTGGTACCTTTGCAGAGCGCACTCGGCAGGCAAAAGGACGGCACTCCCGATCTGGATTTTCCGGATTCTCAACAATGGGCCGGCTACGGCATGAATCACATGGATTTGCTGGATGACGCCAGGGTATATGAACAACTGAGAAAATGGCTGTGCTGAGCTCTGCAGGCAGGCCCGGACCAAAATGGCAGGTAGTATTGTGATTACAATGTAAAAAATATCAGGAGAAGAGGCTATGGAAAAGATCTGGCTCAAGAGCTATCAGGCAGGCGTACCGGCTGAAATCGATCTTAACGAGTTCCGTTCGATCGGCGACCTGTTCGAGAAAAGCGTCAAGCAGTACGGGCCGCGCAAGGCCTACATCAACATGGACAAGGCGATCACCTACGCCGAGCTGGACAAGCTCTCGGCCGCCTTCGGCGCCTATTGCCAGTCGGTGTTGAAGCTGCAGAAAGGCGCCCGCATCGCCCTGATGATGCCCAACCTGCTGCAATACCCGGTCTGCCTGTACGGCGCCCTGCGCGCTGGCTACACGGTGGTGAACTGCAACCCGCTGTACACCGAGCGCGAACTCGAACACCAGCTCAAGGATTCCGGCGCCGAGGCCATCGTCATCGTCGAGAACTTCGCCAGCGTGCTGGACAAGGTCATCGCCCGCACCCCGGTCAAGCACGTGCTGGTGACGCAACTCGGCGACATGCTGGACTTTCCCAAGCGCATGATCGTCAATGTGGTGGTCAAGCACGTCAAAAAGATGGTGCCCGCCTGGAATCTGCCGGGAGCGGTCGAGTTGCGCGACGCCCTGATCGAGGGCGGCCGCCATCCGCTGCGGCCGGTCGAGGTCGGCCACGAAGATATCGCTTTCCTGCAATACACCGGCGGCACCACGGGCGTGTCGAAAGGCGCGATGCTGACCCACCGCAACATCATCGCCAACCTGCAGCAGGCGCATGCCTGGATCACCGCCGGCGTGCAGGACAACGAAATCATCGTCACGGCGTTGCCCCTGTATCACATCTTCGCGCTGACGGCGAACTGCCTGACCTTCTTCAAGATCGGCGCCACCAATCTGCTGATCACCAACCCGCGCGACATCCCCGGCTTCATCAAGGAGATCGGCAAGTATCCGTTCACGACCATCACCGGGGTCAATACGCTGTTCAATGCCATGATCAACAATCCGGACTTTGCCAAGATCGATTTGAGCAAGTTGCGCCTGACCCTGGGCGGCGGCATGGCGGTGCAGCGCGCCGTGGCCGAGCGCTGGAAGCAGATTACCGGCGTGACGCTGATCGAAGCCTACGGCCTGACCGAAACCTCGCCGGCGGCGACCATGAACCCGCTCGACATGCCCGAGTACAACGGCTGCATCGGCCTGCCGATATCCTCGACCGAAGTCACCATTCGCGACGATGACGGCAAGGACCTGCCCCTGGGCGAACCCGGCGAGCTATGCATCCGCGGCCCGCAGGTGATGAAGGGCTACTGGAACCGCCCCGACGAAACCGCCAAGGTCATCATGGACGACGGCTTCCTGCGTACCGGCGATGTGGCCGTGATGAGCAGCGATGGCTACGTCAAGATCGTCGACCGCAAGAAGGACATGATCCTGGTCTCCGGCTTCAACGTCTATCCGAACGAAATCGAGGACGTGCTCGCCATGCATCCGGGCGTGCTGGAATCGGCGGCGGTGGGCGTACCGGACGAAAAGACCGGTGAAGCCATCAAGATCTTCGTGGTCAAGAAGGATCCGAACCTGACCGAAGCCTCGATTCTCGAGCATTGCCGTGCCAACCTCACCGGCTACAAGATCCCCCGCCAGATCGCCTTCCGCACCGAACTTCCGAAGACCAACGTCGGCAAGATCCTGCGCCGCGAACTGCGCGACGCCAAGGCCTGAAGCCGGCCTGCGTTTGCCATGAGCGAAATCAAGGTCTGCCGCCCGCACTACACGACGCTGAAAAAAGCCCGTAAAGGCGCCGAGCACATCGCCGAGGAACTCGGCGAAGAGTTCGGACTCGACCACGAATGGGAAGGCAACACCCTGCGCTTTCAGCGCATGGGTGTGGCCGGACACATCGAAGTCGGCAAGAAGGATGTCGAGGTCTACGTCAAGCTCGGCTTCCTGCTCATGGCCCTCGGGCCACGCATCGAGCACGAAATAAACCGCTTCTGCGACGAGAACTTCGGTCCGGTCAAGTAGCCGGCCGGCGGAGCAGCGCGGGTGAAGCAGCTGGTGCTGGTCGGCGGCGGTCATGCCCATGTGCATGTGCTGGCGGCGCTTGCCTCCGCCCCCTTCGCCGCTACGCAGGTGACGCTGGTATCCCCGTATTCGCGCCAGATCTATTCCGGCATGCTGCCCGGCTGGATAGCCGGTTACTACGCGCTTGAAGACTGCGCCCTGGCGCTCGATGCGCTGGCGCGGCGCGCCGGCGTCAGGTTCGTGCAGACCGCCTGCACCGGGCTGGATCTCGAGGCCAGGCAGGTGCGCTGTGCCAGCGGCGAAGCGATTGCCTTCGACTATCTCTCGATCGACAGCGGCCCCGTTGCCGACTCCGGTCAATTGGCCGGAACGGAACAACACGGACTGCCGGTCCGTCCCATCGAAGGTTTCGTTGCCGCCTGGCCCGGCCTGCTCGAAAAGGCCCGACAGGAAGGGTTCAGACTGGCAATAGTCGGCGATGGCGCTGCGGCGATCGAGCTGGCCTTCGCCATGCAGACGCGCTTTGCCGCCGAGGGAATCAAGCACGGCGGCCTCACGCTGATCGGCAGCAACCCGCAACCCCTGGCCGGCTTCCCCTTCCTGCTGCGCCGCAAGGCGCTGAAGCTGCTTGCCGCGCAAGGCATCGCACATCTGGGCCGGCGGCGCGCGCTCGCCCTGCTGCCGGGGCGAGTGCAACTCGACGACGGAACGGCACTCACCGCCGATGCCGTGCTGGTTGCCACCGGTGCCGCCGCGCCGGCGTGGCCGGCCGCCAGCAGCCTGGCTACGGACGAAGCCGGGTTCATCCGGGTCACCCCGATGCTGCAAAGCGTCTCCCACCCTTTTGTATTCGCGGCCGGCGACGTCGCCGCCTATGCCGACGCCCGCCCCAAGTCCGGGGTCTTCGCGGTGCGCGCCGGTCCGCCGCTGGCGGCAAACCTGCGCGCCATTTGCCAGGGGCAAACCCTGCAAGCCTGGCAGCCGCAAAAACGCGCGTTGTACCTGCTCAGCACGGGCCTAAAGTACGCGCTGGCGGCATGGGGCGGCTTCAGCTTTTCCGGCGCCTGGGTCTGGCGCTGGAAGGACAGCATCGACCGGCGCTTCATCGCACGGTTTGGGTCCTGAGCATGTCTGGCGGCCAGTTCCTGAATCGAGGAATTGAGAAGGCGCTGGCCCCTAATCGATTTTGCGGTGCAACCGCCAGCTAGCGCTGCGGTAGCAAGACTAACGCCTGGACTTTGTCCTGAATCCCGGCTCTTGACGTGTACCTTATTCTGAATGTGACTTAGGCCCTAGCCAGCAAACGGTTTTAGGTGTAATAGGATACGATTGACGGGTGGTCGTCCCGCCCTTGGAGTTTGCATATGAGCCACCAGAACCCCTCCCGCAAGCCCGCCTCCCGGCTTTCCACGCCTGTCCGCCTCGGCGTCGCCGCTGTTGCCGCGTGCTTCCTCAGCGCCCCCGCCCTGTCCCTGCCGGTGAATCCCACGGTAGTCAATGGCGCGGCCAGCTTCAACCAGGCCGGCAAGGTCCTGACGGTCACCAACAGCAACGGCGCCATCATCAACTGGCAAAAGTTCTCCATCCAGGCCGGTGAAACCACCCATTTCGCCCAGACCTCCGCCTCCAGTACCGTACTCAACCGCGTCCTCAACGACCCGACGGCCATTTACGGCACCCTGAGCTCCAACGGCCGTGTCTGGCTGGTCAACCCCGCCGGCATCTTTGTCGGCCCCGGCGGTCGCGTCGACGTCGCCGGCTTCGTCGCCAGCACGCTCAACATCCGTAACGAAGACTTCCTTGCCGGACGCAACGTCTTCATCAACGACACCAGCGCCAAGAACGTCATCAACCAGGGTGAAATCCGCACCC
>CAIZKA010000309.1 GCA_903933395.1 uncultured beta proteobacterium
GCCTTCGACAGCGGCCCAGAAGCCGATGAAGGGACCAAAAGCGAAGGCCATGAACAGTCGGTCGGAGGAGGTGACCCCGGCGCCCGCCAGCACATGGCCCCAGCAGCGGCCCCACCAGTCCCATGACTCGTGGGTGTCCATCACCTTGAGCGGCACGCCGGTGGTGCCCGAGGTCTGGTGCATGCGCACGTAGGCCTCGGCCGGGTAGGTCAGGTTGCTGCCGAAGGGGCCGTGCGCGGCCTGATCGTCCATCAGTTCGCCCTTCTTGGTGAAGGGCAGCTTGGAGAGGTCGTCGAGTGACTTGATGTCGGCAGGCGACACCCCGGCCGCTTTCCACTTGGCGGTATAGAAGCCGTTGCGGCCCCACAGTTCGGCCATCATCGCCTGCAGCTTGTTCACCTGCAACGCGGCCAGTTGCTCGCGCGGCAGGGTTTCGGTCGCTTCGTCAAAATAACTCATCTGCGTTTCACCTCGTTCGGGTAAGGCATTCGGTGGCAAGCGTTTGTTCGTATTTCAGGCAGCGGCGTTCCAGAGTCTTTCGGTGATGCGTCTGGCCAGCACGGGCGCCACGCCGCGACGGTAGAGCACCTCGACCAATGTGGTGCGCATCGCGCCGGCCGCGATCTCGGTCTGGGCAACGATGATGGCGAGAGCGGCGGCGTCGAGCGGCTTGCCCTTGAGTTCATCGAGGCCTTCGACCGCCAACGGCCGCGACGACACGCCGGTACAGGCGATGCGCAGTTCTTCCAGGGTGTCGCCCTTGCGTTTCAGTGCCACGGCGATGCCGGCCAGCGGAAAATCGATGGCGCCGCGCACGCGTACTTTCTCGTAGGCCGTGGTCCAGCCGTCACACAGGGGAATATGTACGCCGGTCAGCAGTTCGTCGGGTGCCAGCGTCAGCCAGGCCATGCCGTCGTCGCGGTAAAAGTCGGCGATGGCGATACGGCGGCTGCCATTCGGCCCGAGGATTTCGATCTCGGCGTCGAGCGCGATCAGGGCCGGCGCGACATCGCCACTGAAGGCCGCGTAGCAGCGTTTGGATTTCTTGGCGACGCGGCAGCCTTCGCCCTTCAGCTTCATGCAGTAGTCGTTGCTCTCGCGCCAGAATTCGCTCTGGTTGTAATAGACGCAGCGCGTGTCAAGGCAAAGGTTGCCGCCCAGCGTCGCCGCTGCGCGGTGGGTCGGTCCGGCGACGGCTTCCGCGGCCTGCGCCAGCGCGGCAAAGCGGCTGCGTATCGCGGCGTCGCCGGCGATGGTCGCCAGCCTGGTGCCGGCGCCGATGTGCAGGGCATCGCTGCCGAATTCGATGTGCGTCAGTTCCGCGATGTTGCCCAGATCGATGATGACGCTGGCCTCCACGAGGCCGCGGCGGATGTTGGGCAACAGGTCGGTGCCGCCGGCGACGTAGCGGCTGGCGGCATTGGCCGCGCGCATGGCAACGGCATCGGCGGCGGTGGTCGGGCGCAGCAACTGGAAATCGGGCATGCTCATCGCGCTTGCTCCTTGTTGATTGCTTCTGCGGCGGCGGCTGCCGCTTCGTTGCGCGCTTCCTGCATCGCGGCGAACACGCGCGGCGGCGATATCGGCAGCGTTCTCACGCGCAGGCCGGTGGCATCCTCGACCGCGGCGGCAACCGCCGACATGATTCCGGAGAGAGGGCCTTCGCTGGCTTCCTTGGCGCCGAAGGGGCCGTTGGGATCCATACTTTCGACGATATGCACCTCGATGTCGGGCGATTCGATGATGGTCGGCACGCGGTAATCAAGCATGTTGGCCGCCATGTGGCGACCGTTCTCGTAAACGGTCTCTTCGCACAGGGTCTGGCCCAGCCCCATCCAGACGGCGCCCTGCACCTGGCCTTCGACCGACATCGGGTTGATCGCGCGGCCGCAGTCGATGGCGGCCCAGATCTTGTCCACGGTGACGATGCCGAGGTCCATGTCGACGCTGACTTCGGCGGCCTGGGCGACGTAGGAAAAGCCCATCGAGGAGCCGACGGCGCCACCGCGCTGTTTGCCGCCCTGGAATTCGGGCGGGCAGGTGAAAGTGCCCTTGACGTTCAACGTGCCGGTGCCGACCAGTGCTTCCTCGGCGATGTCGGCGAAGGGGATGTGCCGGTCGGGATCGCTGGCGACGGCCGCGGCTTCGCCGTACCAGATGACTTCCGATTCCTCGACCTGCAGGCGCCGCGCGGCGGCGGTGACCAGCAGGCGCTTGAGGTTTTCCGCAGCATCGGCGGCGGCATTGCCGACCATGTAGGTGACGCGCGACGAATAGGAACCGTTGTCCTTGGGCGTCACGGCGGAGTCGTTGGCGATGACGCGGATGCGGTGGTAATCGATGCCGAGCACTTCGGCGACGATCTGGGTGACGACCGTCGACGAGCCCTGGCCGATGTCCGAGGCGCCGGTGAGGATTGTCACTGCGGCGTCGAAGTCGAGCTTGAGGACGATCACCGCATGGGGTTCGCCCGACCAGTGCACCGGCTTGGCCGAGCCGCTGACGAAGTGCGAGCAGGCCATGCCGAGGCCCTTGCTGACGTTGCCGCTGCGGCCCAGCTTGCCCTTGCGCGCGGCCCAGCCGCTGGCGCCCTCGACCCAGTCGATGCATTCGCCGAGGCCGTAGGAGGTGACGCGCAGGCCGTTGATGGTTTCGGCCGGCGCCACCAGCAGGTTGCGGCGGCGCGCGGCGATCTGGTCGATGCCGAGTTCGTTGGCCATAGCGTCGAGCAGCGACTCGAAGGCGAAGCGGATGTTCACCGTGCCGTGGCCGCGCATGGCGCCACAGGCCGGCGTGTTGGTATAGACGCGGTAGCCGTCGTACTTGACCGCCGGGATGTCGTACAGCCCGTTGATCAGCGCACCGGCATAGAGGATGGTAACCAGGCCGTAGCCGCCGTAAGCGCCGCCACGTTGCACGACCTCGGCCTGGCAGGCGGTGATGCTGCCGTCGCGCTTGAGCCCGAGCTTGATGCGGATCTGGCTTTCGGGACGGCCGCGATGGGCGAGGAAGGTCTCCTCGCGCGTCTGCAGCAGGCGTACCGTGCCGCGCGCGGCGCGGGCCAGCATGCCGCAGACGACCTCGAAATTCAGGCACTCGGTGCGGTGGCCGAAGCCGCCGCCGCTGAAGGGCTTGATGACGCGGATGTGGGCGGCTTCCATCTTCATGCAGCGCGCCAGCGTCAGATGCACGTAGTAGGGCACCTGGGTCACCGACCACAGCGTAAGGTGGCCGCGCTCGGTATCCCAGGCGGCGAGCGCCGCGTTGGGTTCCATCATCGCGTGGTGCACTTCGGCGCATTCGTAGGTGTCTTCGCGCACCAGGTCGGCGGCGGCGAAACCGGCGGCGACGTCGCCGAATTCGTTATGTACTTCGCGTTCGATGTTGCCCTGCTTCTTTTCGTGCAGCAGCACGGCGTCGGCCTGGCGCGCATCGGGCGATTTGAAATAGGCCGGCAGTTCGCGCACGCGCAGGCGGATGCGGGAAATCGCCAGCCGCGCCGTCGCCTCATCGACCGCGGCCACGGCGGCGATCGGATCGCCGATGTAGCGCACCTTGCCGCGTGCCAGCGGAAATTCGTTTTGCGCGATGGGGATCACGCCGTAGGGCATGTCGCATTCGTCCCCGGTGATCACGGCGCGCACGCCGGGCAGGGCCAGCGCTTCGGAGATGTCGACTTCGAGCAGTTCGGCGTGGGCGTAGGGACTGCGCAACAGCATGCCGACCAGAGCGTTGCCGGCCGGCAGGTCGGCGGTGTAGCGGGCAGTGCCGGTAACCTTCTCGATGCCATCGACAAACGGCCGTCGGGCGCCGACGCCGTGCGGCTCGGAACTGCTGGCGATTTCCTTGACCTGGGGTTCCGGCGCGTTCATGCGGGAACCCCGGCGGCGACTTCGACCGATTCGATGATCTTGACATAGCCGGTGCAGCGGCACAGGTTGCCGGCCAGCGCACTGCGGATCTCGTCGCGCCCGGGATGCGGGTTCTTGCGCAGCAGGCCTTCGGCGGCCATCAGCATGCCCGGCGTGCAGAAGCCGCATTGGGTGCCGAGCTTTTCGTGGAAGGCGCGCTGCAGGCGCGAAATGTTGCCCTCGGTGGCCAGGCCTTCGACGGTTTCGACGCGGCGCCCGGCGACGCTGTGGGCTAGCGTGCTGCAGGCCAGGCGCGGCTGGTCGTCGATCAGCACGGTACAGGCGCCGCATTCGCCGCCGTCGCAGCCCTGTTTGGTGCCGGTGAGGCCGAGGCCGTCGCGCAGGTAATCGAGCAGCAGCGCATTCTCGGCGACGGCTTCCTCGCGCCAGCGCCCGTTGATCCAAAGACCCAGTATCCGCTTCATATTTTCTCCTCTGTCGCCATTTGGCGAGATTCCCGCATGCCGAATCAGGCGGCCTTCCGTGCTTTCAGGTCTTCGTATTTTTTCTGCAATTCGTCCTTGCTTTCCGCATGTGCAGGGTCAGCGACACAGGCGCGCACCGGGCATACCTTCACACACTGGGATACCGCGTGATGCCCGACGCATTCCGTGCAGAGGTCCGCATCGATGGTAAAGACATCGTCATCGTCTTTGGTGATCGCCTTGTTCGGACAGGCGGCCAGGCAGACGTCGCAGGCGATGCAAAGGTCGTTGATCAGAAGTGCCATGTTGGTTTCCCCTCGATTGCGGTTTGGATTGAAAGCGGGTGCGGCTATTCCTGGGAGAGCGGCGGGTCTGGATCGTCCAGCGCCGTATCGTCGGTGGGACCGCAGCCGGCGAGGCAGGCTTCCAGCCAGCCGATGTGCTGGCGTTCCTCGTCGGCGAAATGCAGCGCCAGCGTGCGCACTTCGGCATCTGCCGCGGCCTGCGCCACGCCTGCGTAAAACGCCGTGGCCTTGCGCTCATGCTCCAGCGCCAGAAGGACGGCGCCGCGCACCGACAAGTGGTAATGGACCTTGGTGATGTCTATGGCTTCCGGGCTTTCACTGTGGCTCCAGTGGTAATCCCAGGGCGCGTAATGCGGCAGGTCAAATTTGCTGCAGCGCTCGGTCAGATCGTCCAGATGCTCCTGCTCGGCTTTTTCCAGACGGCGGAAAATTGCGGCGACCGCGGCCTTGCGGTGAGTTTCCATCTGGTCGGCCAGTTCGCCGTAGCGCTCGGCGGCCTCGGTCTCCATGGCCAGTGCATGGGCCAGCAGTTCGGGCAGGGTGTTGATGGCGTCGCCGCTTTTCAGATCATTGCTCATAGTGCAAACCTTGCCTCAAGCTCGGCCACCGAGCCGTTCGAGTTTTCGAATTCCGGCCGGAAGGGCGGGCGGCTGCCCTTGAACAGCACCTTGCCGACGTTGAAGCCGTCATCGGTCATCAGGCGCCGCGCCGCGCGCGCGGCATCGTCCGTGTAATCGACCACGGCGGTGCGCACTATGTCGCGCCATTCGGCCTGCTCCGGACGGAAGGTGACGCAGGGGCTCAACACCTGCACCAGCGAAAAGCCCGGATGCCGGATCGCTTCGACAATGATCTTCGCCATGTTGATCGGGTCGCTCGACGACACGCGGGCGATGAAGTTGGCGCCCGAGGCGAGGCCCACCACCAGCGGCTGGAAGGGGTTGATGCCGGTGCCTTCCGGAGTCAGCTTGCTGCCTTCCCAGTCGGGCGCAGTGGTCGGCGAGGCCTGGCCCTTGGTCATGCCATAGACCTGGTTGTCCATGACGATGTAGGTCAGGTCGACGTTGCGCCGGCAGGCATGGAGGAAATGGTTGCCGCCAATCGAGAAGCCGTCGCCGTCGCCGCCGGTGACCAGCACCGTGAGGTCCGGGCGGGCGAGTTTCAAGCCGGTGGCCACCGGCAGGGCGCGGCCATGCACGCCGTGAAAGCCATAGACGCTGGTGTAAGCGGGGATGCGCGAGGAGCAGCCGATGCCGGAGACGACCGCGACCTGTTCCGGCGGCAGTGCGAGTTCGGCCAGCGCACGGGTGATCGAGTTGAGCACGGTGTAGTCGCCGCATCCCGGGCACCAGATGGGTTTCAGGTCGGACTTGTAGTCCTTGGCGGCGTATTTCTTTTTCGCGACGGCTTCCATCATGCACTCCATGCAGTGAGCTGTTCGAGGATCTGGCCGGGACCGAAGGCCAGCGGACCGCCCTGGTGCAGCGAACGGGTTTCCACCGGCAGGTCGTAGAAGGCGCGCAACATCCGGTAGAACTGCCCGCTGTGCGACTGCTCGACGACGAGGACGCGGCGCATGCCTTGCAATGCCGCCGCCATCTTCTCCGGCTGCACCGGCGCGATCAGGCGCACTGAAATCAGGCGCGCCTTGCCGCCGGCAGCCGAGTAGCGGTCGAGTGCTTCGCGTGCCGGACCGGTCGAGGAACCCCAGGTGATGATCGCCGTGTCGCCAGCGCCGACTTCCGAGTCTTCGATGTCGGCCCAGTGGTCGCCGTAGTTGAATTGCGTGAGCTTGCGGCTGCGCTTGTCCATTTGTGCGTGGTGATCCGAGGCCTGCGAGGACGGCGTGCCGAACTCGTTGTGTTCCAGCCCGTCGGCGGTATGGGTCAGGCCCGGCATGCCCGGAATTGCCATCGGCGAAACGCCCGAGCCGGTCATGGCGTAGCGCTTGTAGCGTTCGCCTTCGACGGCGGCGGTGGCCGTCAGGCGCTGGCCGATGAAGGCCAGTTCGGCGGGCTTGGGCACGATGGCGCGGGCCTGGCCCATGGCCTGATCGGTGAGGACCAGCGCCGGTACCTGCATGGCCTCGGCCAGATGCACGGCCCACTGCGTGGTGAACAGGCAGTCGGACACCGAGTTGGCGGCGACCACGATGTGCGGCGCGTCGCCGTGCAGGCCGTACACCGCGATGTTGAGGTCGCTCTGTTCGGATTTGGTGGCGATGCCGGTGGAGGGGCCGACGCGCATCACGTCGACCACCACCAGCGGCACTTCGGCGGCAACCGCGAGGCCCAGCGATTCGATCATCAGCGACAGGCCGGGGCCGGAGGTCGCGGTCATCGCCGGCACGCCACCGTAGGAGGCGCCGATGATCTGGTTGATCGAGGCCAGTTCGTCCTCGGCCTGCACCAGCATGCCGCCGACTTTGGCCAGCGACGGTGCGAGCCACTCCAGCACCTCGGTGGCCGGTGTGATCGGGTAGGCGGCGACGAAGCGTACGCCGCCGCGAATTACGCCGAGGCCGGTGGCCTCGTTGCCGGTGATGCTCCAGCGCGGTCCGCTGTCGGCGGCAACCGCCGGTAGTTTTGGAATTGCCGGCAGATCGGCCGCGGCGGCAACGCCGGCATGGAAGGCGGTCATGCTGGCTTCGATCGCCGCCTGGCCTTTGCGCTTCAGGTTATCTTCGACCACGGCCTGCATGGCACCGGCCGGCAGGCCGATCAAGGCCGCGATGGCGCCCAGGGCGACCATGTTGGGGCGGCCGTTTTCGATTTTTCCGGCGATGTCCGTCATCGCCAATGCTGCCTGCCGCGGACTGTTCTTCAGCAGGCCGGCGGGAGCCTCGCCATGCGCCGGATCGCCGACGATCAGGCTGTTGCCGGTGAGCGGGATTTCCGCCGAAAAGCGCGTGATGTTGTCCCAGTCGATGGCCATCAGCAGGTGGAAGCTGTCGTCGTGCGACATGACCGGTCCGGTGGCGAAGCGCAGCATCGCGGCGGCTTCGCCGCCGCGGATCTGCGGCCCGGAGGAGCGGCTCATCAACGCATACCAGCCTGCCTTGGCCGCCGCGTCGAGCAGCAGCGATCCGGCGGTAACCACCCCGGCGCCGCCGCTGCCGGCGATGACCAGCGAAACACTTTTTGCTGTCACGGACTTGCTCCCCCTCTTGTTTCGGCACGGTCTTGTTGCCGCCGCCGGGTTGCTTTAAACCTAATTAAATCAATACTGAAAAACCCTACTGCCAACAGAGAATAAACGCGTAAAAGGTGGAAGTCAAATCATTTGTGATCAATCAGACAATCCTGATAAAGATCGCCGTGGTGCCGACGCCGACACTTGTTTTCCGTCACTCGGGAACTTGCGTTTGCAGAAAGCTGCGGGCTTCGCCCTCAAGCACCAGGCAGGTAAGGACGCCGCTGCTATAGGCGCCGGTATCGATGCCGATGCGGTTGTGGCGAAGTTCCGGTTCGTCGCTGATGCTGTGCCCGTGCACCACCATGGCGCCATGGTCGGCATCCGAGTTGAGGAAGGTTTTGCGGATCCACAGGCAGTCGCGATCGCTCTGTTTCTCCAGCGGAACCCCGGGACGCACGCCGCCATGGACGAAGAAGTAGTCGCCGCTGCGGTGCCGGGTCTGCAGTGCACGAAAAAACTCCAGATGCGACGCCGGAATCCGCGCGGCGAGGTCCTCACCCAGGGCGATCACGCTGGCATCGTCGCGGGCATCCCGGTCGGCAATGACGACGCCATAGGCGCTCATGGCTTCGAGCCCGCCGTAGTCCAGCCAGTGGCGGCCGGTGTCGATCTCGCCGTCGAGGAAGCGCAGCAGCAGGTCTTCGTGGTTGCCCTTGAGCGTGATGCGCTCGAATCCCTCGGGTAGCCACTCGCGCACACGGTCGACCACGCCCGCCGTGTCCGGACCCCGGCTGACGTAATCGCCGAGATAGACCACCTGCCGGCGGCTTGCGGCACGCAGCATGGCGTCATCGGCAATCTGTCGCTGAATCCTGTCGAGCAGGTCGAGCCGACCGTGAATGTCGCCGATGGCATAGATGACCGTAGCGGCCGGAGTGTGCGGCGTCATGCGGTGTTCGGCGGGTGATGCTGCAGTGAATGAAAGGCGTCAGGCAGTGAAGTCGCGCATTTCCGCGTACACCGCCTGCTCCATTTTCAGCATGGCCTCACGCTGCTCGGCGGGCCACTCATACATCAGCGCGGTGGTGCTGACGCCGGTCCACGACTGGTCCTTGGCACCCATCACGTCCATCTCGAACAGCATGATCGAATAGGGCGCCGCGGCGTCGATCCGCTCCTTGATCAGGCGCGATTTGCCCTTGACCAGGAAGCTCACGTCGCCCGGGCCGATGATCTGGATCGAGGCCTGGCCGGTGCGCTGCAGATTGGCCATCGACGAGCCGCCGACATCGACGGCGAAGCGCAGGCGCTTGTCATCGAGGCCGAGCGCCCAGGTGTAGGCGGACGTCGAATAACCGTCGGCGCCGCTGGTCAGCAGCAGTGCGGGCGCGCCGGGACGCAGGTAGGCGACAAGTTTTTCCGGCAGGGTTGTGGTGATGTTGCCTATCATGATGCGGTTCTCCTTGGGTTCTGGTTCGGGGGACGTGCCATTCGCCAGTGCTCAATCGTTTCAGTGATTACACGGTAAAACCAGGTGTCGGTGGCGGTGCCATTGGCGGGCGGCGGTTGCAGCGGCAGTTTCATGACGTCGAACAGGCGCGCATCGCTGGCATCGTCGCCGGCGCGCAAGGCGCCGCCGCAGGAATGGGCGCGGTAGGCGACGATCAGGACATCGACATCGGCCTGCGAATAGACGCCGATCAGGCCGTCGAGCTTGATTTCCAATCCGCATTCCTCGCGCGCTTCGCGGCAAACGGCTTCCGGCACCGACTCCCCGCATTCGACATAGCCTGCCGGCGGTGCCCAGTAATCGGCCAGGGGTGCCTCGCTGCGACGGATCAGCACCAGCTTGCTTTCGTGTTCGATCAGGGCCATTCCGACCGGCGCCGGATTGCGCCAGAGA
>CAIZKA010000310.1 GCA_903933395.1 uncultured beta proteobacterium
AAGTCTGTAGCACTCATTCGAATCACCCTAGCCGACACCTTAAGTAATTTATGTTCAGTTTGACTACCGCATTAGTCGTATTTGTCGCGATCTTTGGTCTCGCATTCATGGTGATCGGCTGGCGATCGTACTTGACTGCGGTCGATCGAATCAATTCGTGGCAGCGGACAAGCGGCGTGGTCGTTGAGATCGTTACGGTTTATCGTCCGGATGGCGACGGTTTAGATGTCACGTTTGCACCTGTTGTCGAGTATGAAAGCGATGCCGAAAGAAAACCTATCAGATTTCAAGATCAACTCGCCTCCTCGCCGGCTTCGCATAAGGTAGGGGATATCGTTGAGGTTTTATTCAATCCATCCAATCCAAGGGACGCCTGCATCTATGGCGAGATGCGGATATTTGGCCCCGCCGCGCTTTTTTTCGGAATTGGCGCAACGTTCTTCTTGGTTGCTGTCTTCGGCAATTTTCATTGACCTAGGTCGTCCCAAGCCGGGAAAACGTGGGAAATCTTGACCTTGGTGGTGGCCGCTTCCATCTCCCGCGACCGGCGGGTTGGACACACTCCGTCACGCGGCCAGGCTGAAATCCAATGACAGCAAGCTGGCTTGGATTCAACCGGTGGATGCAACACACTAGAAACTGCGTAAGCAGAAGGAGTGTTGCAAATGAAACAAAGACCTCGGTGAAAGTCGGCGCCGGCGACACGGCGATGACAAGCCGGAATAGCACTGATCCGCTTCCGCACGGGTCCATCAATGGCAGAATGCAAGATCCACGGAGGATCCGACCATGACCATCTCGATGTACCAGGCCAGCGCACCGCGCCTGGCCAACATGCTGCGCAACCTCGATGCCATCCTCGCCAGGGCACATGCCCATGCGCTGGCGAAGAAGATCGACCCGGCCGTGCTGCTGTCTGCCCGGCTGTTCCCCGACATGCTGCCCTTCGTGAAGCAGGTTCAGATCGCCACCGACCACGCCAAGGGCTGCGTCGCCCGGCTGGCCGGCGTCGAGGTGCCGAAATTCGAGGATACCGAGCAGAGCTTCGAGGAACTGCGGGCGCGCATCGCCGGGATCATCGCCTTCGTCGAATCGTTTTCCGCGGCGCAGATCGACGGGTCCGAGGAACGGGATATCTCGCTCAGGGCGGGCGGACAGGACATGAGCTTCAAGGGCCTGACCTACCTGCTCGGCTATGCCATGCCGAATTTCTATTTCCACCTTGTGACGGCCTACAACATCCTGCGTCACAACGGCGTGGAAATCGGCAAGCGCGACTACATCGGGACACCCTGAAAAGGGGCTGATCAATTGTCTAATCGTCCCCGGATCAAGTCCGGGGCAGGCTATTCCGGCGGAAGCCGGAATCCAGACGGCGGCCGTTGCTGGATCCCGGGTCAAGCCCGGGATGACGGTTGGAATGACGTCCATCGGTTTCAACTTAACTCTGCCCCAGGGCTTCCCCTCACCCGGAACGCCACAACCACATGCGCTCGACCCGTGCCACCGCCGCCCTCGCCCGGCTGAACGCGCGCAGCGAAGGGCATCACTACACGATGGCCCTGACCGGAAGCGGCCAGTTCATCCTGCGCGAGCGGCTGGCCGGCGCAGACCGCCCGCTTTCGGCGGCGCTTTCCCTGGACGAGTTCGTGCAGCTCGCCGATTCGCTGGGGCCGAGGAAGGAAGTCCGCATCACCAAGAGCGAGGCGGCCTTCATGAAACAACTGGTCAAGAAGGACGAAGCGCGCTGAAGCCGGCTGCCGGGGCATGTTGCCCGCCCGGATTTTTCTGAGGAGACCTCGATGCAAATGCGACAACTTGGCCGCAACGGCCCCAGGGTATCGGCCCTCGGCCTGGGCTGCATGGGCATGAGCGAGTTCTATTCGGGCCGCGATGACGCCGAGTCGGTCGCCACCATCCACCACGCGCTGGACCTGGGCATCAACTTCCTCGACACCTCGGACATCTATGGCCCGCACACCAACGAGGAACTCGTCGGCCGCGCGATCAGGGGCCGCCGCGACGAGGTCTTCCTCGCCACCAAGTTCGGCATCCTGCGCGACCCGAAGGACGCCTCGGTGCGCGGCTTCGACAGCAGCCCGGCCTATGTGCGCAGCGCCGTCGAAGCCAGCCTGCGGCGCCTGGGGGTGACGACGATAGACCTCTACTACCAGCATCGCGTCGACCCGAAGGTGCCGATCGAGGACACCATGGGCGCGCTCGCCGACCTGGTGCAGGCGGGCAAGGTCCGCTACATCGGGCTGTCGGAGGCATCCGCCGCGACGCTGGAGCGCGCCTGCAAGGTGCATCCGGTGACGGCACTGCAAAGCGAATACTCGCTATGGACGCGCGACCCCGAACACGAAATGCTCGCCGCCTGCCGCCGGCTGGGCGTCGGCTTCGTCCCCTACAGCCCGCTCGGCCGGGGCTTCCTCACCGGCGCCATCAAGCGGCCGGAGGATTTTGCCGCAGACGATTACCGCCGCATGAGCCCGCGCTTCCAGGGCGAGAACTTCGCCAGGAATCTGACGCTGGTGGACAAGGTCAGGACGCTGGCGACAGAAATCGGCTGCACACCGGGACAACTGGCGCTGGCGTGGGTGCTGGCACAGGGCGAGGACATCGTGCCCATCCCGGGCACCAAGCGGCGCAGCTACCTCGACGAGAACGCAGGCGCCCTCGCGGTGCGCCTCGGTCCGGCGCAGCTGGCGGCACTCGACGCCGCGTTTCCCTTCAACGTCGCGTCGGGAGATCGCTACCCCGCCACCATGATGGGCGCGCTCAACCGCTGAGCGGCGGGAGCACCGTGGACAGTCGGCGCTGACGGCACGGCGCCCGACGGCTTGCCGGCAGCGCTATGTTTTGCGCGAAAAAATCCCGGGCGGCAGCATGGACGCCAGGACCTGGTCCTTCAGCACGAGATGATGGTAAGCCGCGCCCGAGGCGTGGATGGCCGCGATCCAGAGGATGACGTTTCCCATCTTGGTGTGGATCGTGACCATCAATCCGGCCAGGCCGGTATCGGTCGCGACCGGCGAAGCGAAGTTCAAGCCGCCCAGCAATTCCACCGGATGGCCGCCCAGCCAGGCGCCGGCAATCGCTACGCAGGGCACCGCGACCAGGAAGCCTTAGAGCAGCCATTGCACGACCTTTGCCGTGGTCGCCAGGGGGCCGGTGAGATGATGAATGGGCTGCGTGTCGAGGCGCGTCCAGGCGAAGCGCACCAGGGTCAGGATCAGCACGCTCATGCCCAGCGTTTCGTGGATCAGGCGCTGGGCATCGCGCGACGGCCGGTAGGCGCTGCGCTCCGAGCCTCCGGGACCGTAGGCGAAGGCCGCCACGACAAGCAGGGCCGTGACCCAGTGGATGGACTGGGTGACGGTGCCGTAACGTTCGGGACCGGATGCGGATGCGACGGGTGATGAATTCATGGGCCAGACTCTTCTGCAGGCGCCGCCACGGGTCGCGAAAGCGACACTTTAGCAGCCCGCAGAATGCAGGCTGTGCGGGAACCAACACACCAATGGCTTGCCGCCTGACTTTATACTGCCGCCTCCACCGTCCGCAGGAAACCCGAACATGAAAATCGAAACCATCGCCGTGCATGGCGGCTACAGTCCCGACCCCACCACCAAGGCCGTGGCGGTGCCCATCTACCAGACCACCTCCTACGCCTTCGACAACACCCAGCACGGCGCCGACCTGTTCGACCTCAAGGTCGCCGGCAACATCTACACGCGCATCATGAACCCGACCACCGACGTGCTGGAAAAGCGCATGGCGGAACTGGAAGGCGGCATCGCGGCACTGGGCGTGGCTTCGGGCATGGCGGCGATCACCTACGCCATCCAGACGATTGCGGAGGCCGGCGACAACATCGTCTCGGTGGGCACGCTCTACGGCGGCACCTACAACCTCTTCGCCCACACCCTGCCGCAATACGGCATCGAGGTCCGCTTCGCCGACTACCGCAATCCGGAGAGCTTCCGCGCCCTGATCGACGGCCGCACCAAGGCGGTGTTCTGCGAATCCATCGGCAACCCGCTGGGCAACGTGGTCGACCTGGCCGCGCTGGCCAAGGTGGCGCATGAGGGCGGCGTGCCGCTGATCGTGGACAACACGGTGCCGACGCCCTACCTGTGCCGCCCCTTCGAGCACGGCGCCGACATCGTGGTGCATGCGCTGACGAAGTACCTCGGCGGCCACGGCAACAGCATCGGCGGCGCCATCGTCGATTCCGGAAAATTCCCATGGGCCGAACACAAGGAGCGCTTCAAGCGCCTCAATACGCCGGACGTTTCCTACCACGGAGTGGTGTACACCGAGGCGCTGGGCCCCGCGGCCTACATCGGCCGCGCCCGCGTCGTGCCGCTGAGGAACACCGGCGCGGCGATCTCGCCCTTCAATTCCTTCCTCATCCTGCAGGGCATCGAGACGCTCGCCTTGCGCATGGATCGCATCTGCAAGAACACCCTCGCGGTGGCGAACTTCCTCAAGGGCCACGCCAAGGTGGGCTGGGTGAATTACGCCGGCCTGCCCGACCATGCCGACCATGCACTGATCCAGAAGTACATGGGCGGCCGCGCCTCGGGCATCCTCTCCTTCGGCGTGAAAGACGGCGCTGCAGGCGGCGCGCGCTTCCAGGATGCGCTGAAGCTGGTGACGCGCCTGGTCAACATCGGCGACGCCAAGAGCCTGGCCTGCCACCCGGCATCAACCACGCACCGCCAGCTTTCGCCGGAAGAAATGAAGAAGGCCGGCGTATCCGAGGACATGGTGCGCCTGTCGATCGGCATCGAACACATCGACGACATCAAAGCCGACCTGGAGCAGGCGCTGGCGGCGGTGTAGTCCCACCCATCCCCTCCCCAGCCCTCCAATCGCAAACGTCGCATGCGACCTTCCCCTTGAAGGGGAGGGAGCAGGTCGTCACTTCGAGGCTAGGCCCCTCCCCCTTCAAGGGGGAGGCTGGGAGGGGGATGGGCTCACCGACAGGTTTTCCCGTTCAGGTAATCACCGTCGGCCGTTCGCGGCCGCTGCGCGCGCGCAAACCGGAGATTTCCTCGGCGATGGCGATCAGCGGCGCCAGGCTGAGCTGCGCGTCGGCCATCTGCCGCGCCGGGTCGGCCTCGAAGGCTTCGAGGTAGATGCGCAGCGTGGCGCCTTCGGTGCCCGTGCCGGAGAGGCGAAAGACGATGCGTGAGCCGTCCTCGAAGCCAACGCGCAGCCCCTGGCCGGTCGACACGCTGCCGTCGATCGGGTCCGTATAGCTGAAGTCGTCGCAGAACTTCACCCGGTAGTTGCCGAAGGCCTTGCCGGGTAGCGTGGCGCCGGCCGCGCGCACCTGCTCCATGATGCCGTTGGCGATGTCGGTCGGCAGCGCCTCGTGGTCGTGGCGCGAATAGACGTTGCGGCCATACTCGGCCCAGTGCAGCTGCAGGATGTGCTCGACCGACAGGCCGCGTTTGGCGAGGATGTTGAGCCAGAACAGCACCGCCCAGAGGCCATCCTTCTCGCGCACGTGGTCCGAACCGGTGCCGAAACTCTCCTCGCCGCAGAAAGTCACCTTGCCGGCATCCATCAGGTTGCCGAAGAACTTCCAGCCGGTCGGCGTCTCGTAGCAGGGCACGCCGAGCTTCTGCGCGACGCGGTCCGCCGCGGCGCTGGTCGGCATGGAGCGCGCGATGCCGGCGATGCCGCCGGCGTAGCCCGGCACCAGCGCCGCATTGGCGGCGATCACCGCAAGGCTGTCGGAGGGCGTAACGAAGAAGCCGCGACCGAGAACCATGTTGCGGTCGCCGTCGCCGTCCGAGGCGGCGCCGAAATCCGGGGCGTCATTGGCGCCGAACATGATCTCAACCAGTTCGTGGGCGTAGGTCAGGTTGGGATCGGGATGGCCTCCGCCGAAATCCTCCAGCGGCACGCCGTTGATCACCGTGCCGGCCGGCGCGCCGAGGCGCCGCTCGATAATCTCTTTGGCATAGGGCCCGGTCACCGCGTGCATGGCATCGAAACAGAGGCGGAAGTCACCGGCGATCAGTTCGCGGATCGCGGCGAAGTCGAACAGGGATTCCATGAGTTCAGCGTAGTCGGCGACCGGATCGATGACCTCGACCGCCATGTCGCCCAGCGACTGCGTGCCGACCCGGTCGAGATCGATGTCGGCGGCATCGACGATGCGGTAGCTGGTCAGTGCCTTGCTGCGGGCAAAGATGGCGTCGGTGATCTTCTCCGGCGCCGGTCCGCCGTTGCCGGTGTTGTACTTGATGCCGAAGTCCCCGTCAGGACCGCCGGGATTGTGGCTGGCCGACAGGATCAGGCCGCCGAAGGTTTTGAATTTGCGGATCACGCAGGAAGCGGCCGGCGTCGAGAGTATCCCGCCCTGCCCCACCAGCACCTTGCCGAAACCATTCGCCGCCGCCATGCGCAGGATGACCTGGATCGCCTCGCGGTTGTAGTAGCGCCCGTCGCCGCCCAGCACCAGCGTGGTGCCGGCAGGCGCGGCCGCATTGTCGAAAATGGTGTCGAACACGGCCTGGACGAAATTCTCCAGGTAGTTCGGCGCCGTGAACACGGCGACCTTCTTGCGCAGGCCGGAGGTGCCCGGCTTCTGGTCGGTAAAAGGCGTAGTGGCGACGGTTCTGGCGTTCATTTGCTTTCTCTCCTTTGCGCTTTCACAGCGTCCTGCATGGCCATGGTTTGCAGCCCGCGTTCGACGGCGGCGCGCAGGCGCGCCACGGTATCTTCAAGCGGCGCCTGCGGCGACACCTCCAGGCCCAGGTCGCGCGCGATGCGGTTGATGCGCGCCGGGTCGAGCGGCAGGCCGCCGCTATCGAGGGCTTCGACGACGTCCCTGCCCGCCTGCAATTCGCGCGGCAGCCGCGGCTTGCGCCGCAGCCAGGCCTTCAGCGTCCGCAGCAGGCGTGTCGCCGGCATCCTACAACCAGTGCTGATTCGGATAGCCGCCGGCCAGCGAACGCTGCAGGGCGGCACGGGCGATCTGCCGCCCCCACTTGAATTCCTTGAACAGCACGACGAAGTTCCACATGTCGCGCAGCACCTTCGCCCGGTCGCGCCAGGACAGCGCCATCAGGGCCTGCGGAAAATCCGCCTCGTGCGGGCGGTCGAAGGCGATCTTCAGCGGGTTCCACTGGTCGCTGCAGCGACGCACCTCGGAGGC
>CAIZKA010000311.1 GCA_903933395.1 uncultured beta proteobacterium
AATCCGGAATCCTCCGTCCAGTGGCGCAGCACGCGAAAGCGCTCGCCGCCCTGGGCGATGATGTCGAGCACGCCCAGCTGCTGCATGTCCCAGTCGGCGATGTGCGCCAGCGTGCCTACCCGATGCGGCGTCGCGGGCTTGCGTCCGGCACCGGCCACCTCCTCGCCGGCGGCGATCAGGCAGATGCCGAAGGACGTCGATTCCTTCAGGCAGGCCTTGGCCATGTCCATGTAGCGCTGCTCGAAAATCCGCAGCGGCAGCCGCCCGCCGGGGAACAGCACCGACTGCAGCGGAAACAGCGGGATTATCACGGCGCCGGATGCTCCGCGGGTGCCGCGGCCACGGGTATGGCCAGGGGTATGGCTAACAGGCGCGCCGCGACCAGGCCGTTGATAGTGCCGAAGAACAGCGCCGCCGTGGCGAACAGGGGCAGCAGGTAGAACACGCCGTCGTGCGGTACCAGCCAGACGCGGGCCAGCGCGATCTGTCCGCCGATGTGGGCGAAGGCCGCCAGCACGCTGACCGACACCGGACCGAAAAGACGCGGCGGCAGATGCTGCGCCAGTGCCAGCACGCCCAGGCTGCAAAGCGCGCCGGCCAGCGCCAGGAAAAATCCCGGTGCGAGAAACTGGCCGATCACCAGGCTGCCGGCGACCACGCGCAACAAGCTGACCCAGGCCGCATCGCGCCAGCCGTAGCGCACCAGCACTACCAGAACGATGATGTTGGCCAGCCCCGGCTTGATACCGGGCAGTGGGCTCGGCAGCGCCGCCTCGGCGACGGTCAGTGCGATCGCCGCCGCCGCATAGCGCGCGATGCGGTAATCGTCGGCCGTGACCGGCAGCTCAATAGTTGAGGGTGTCATAGGCCCTGTTGCCGCCGCCGCGACCGGCCAATTGCAGCGTGACGTGGTTCGGCGCGCAGATCGCCACGGCGTTGGCGCGCGTCAGCCAGCCCTGCTGCACGCAATACTGGCGCGGTCCGGGATCGGACAGCACGCGGGCGCGACCGGGCTGCACCTCGATCACCGTGGTGCCGATGGCGCCGGTGACTTCGTACTTGCGCGCAACATTGAGCGCCAGTTCGGTAACCAGTTGGCCGTCGCGCTTGACGACGGCGCGGTCTGCCACGCCGCCGCGCCACAACAACGGATAGGAGGCAGCCACCACGGCTGCGGTGCAAACCAGCAGCAGCCAGTCGCCGGGTTTCAGCAGCGTGCGCCAAGGCAGATGACCGGCGCCCGTCGCCTGCGCCAGCAGCTCACGCAACGAGGCGGTGTGCATTCCCCCCGGCCCCCTGTCCCACGGCCGGCTTTGCACAGCCGGCCGGCTCCGACGGCGCGGAGCAGTGCTCCGCGAATTCCCGTCTTCGCCCGGGAAAGGGGGTGACGAAGGTTCGCGGTCTTCGCCCGCTCCGGGGCCAGAAGGACCCGCCTTGGGGCGGCCCGGCACCGGGTCGGGAATCCTGTCGTTCATTCGATCAGGCTGCGGTGTCGCACCAGCACCCGCGCCGAGTCGCGAAAATGTGCGGCGAGCCTTTCCGCCAGATACACCGAGCGGTGCTGGCCGCCAGTGCAGCCGATGCCGACCGTCAGGTAGGAGCGGTTGTCGCGGATGTAGGCCGGCAGCCAGTCGCCGATGAAACGACGCAGGTCGGCCTCCATGCGCGCCACCTCGGGCTGCGCCACGAGGAAGCGGATCACCGCGGCATCGCGCCCGGTGAACGGGCGCAGCGCCGGATCGTAATGCGGGTTGGGCAGGCAGCGCACGTCGAATACCAGATCGGCATCGAGCGGGATGCCGTTCTTGAAGCCGAAGGACTCGAACAACAGAATCAGGCCGCTGCGTTCGTCGAGCGCGGCAAAATCCTTGACGCTGGCGCGCAGCGCATTGGGCCGCAGGTCGCTGGTGTCGATGTGGTGGCCGAGCGACGCCAGCATCTCCAGCGCCTCGCGTTCGCGCGCGATGGCCTCCTCCAGCGTGACATCGTCGCCAGCCAGCGGGTGACGCCGGCGCGTCTCAGAGAAGCGCTGGATCAGCACGTCGTTGCGCGCATCGAGAAAAACGAAGCGCAGCGTGACGCCCTGCGACTCCAGCTTGCGCAACTGCGGCGGCAGCGCGGCGATGCTCGAGCCGCCGCGCATGTCCACGGCCACTGCAGCCAATTCGTGCCCCTCCAGTCGCAGGTGCCCAACCAGGTCGGAGAGCAGCGGCGCCGGCAGGTTGTCGACGCAGTAGTAGCCGGCGTCCTCCAGCACATTGAGGGCGATGGATTTGCCGGAACCGGAAAGGCCGCTGATGAGGATGACTTGCATGGGTGAAAGGATAGCGGATTACGCGGGGCCGGTGCGCGGCGAGTGCCCTTGCGGAGCGAAGGGAAATGCCGGGACTCGCCCCGGCGGGCGAGGCACTTTCTTGTGATGCGACAAGAAAGTACCCAAAGAAACGCACCCCGCCTCCCCGGCCCTGCGGGCTACCGTCGCTGCGGAAGGCCCGCCGGGCCGGTCGCTAAACTCGCTTCGCTCGGACAACGCGACCAGACTACCCCCGGCGAACCGTCCTCGCTCGGCGGGTCAGAGGGGAATGCAAACCGTCGCGCTCGGGGCTATGTCGCAAACAATTCGAACCCGAACACCTATGACTGAGGTCCAGTGGCAGCATAAGACTGATTTCTGCCTGATGATAATTGCATAGCAAACGGCCAGTCCACTCAGTTTCCCGCCTCTCGGTCTCGGCAGGCGTTCCAAAGGATATACCTGCGGCGTTTATAGAGAATCAGGCTTTCGCATCGTAGAACCGTATCAAATTGCGCCCGGCCTCCTTGGCCTCGTACATTGCGGTATCAGCCCATCTGAGGATATGACCAGATTTGGAGTCGTGACCGGCAAACAACGCCACACCAATGCTTGCGGTGCATCGATGTTCGATGGAGATATCGGTCTTGCCCTCCGGCTTGAGCGTCAGTCGATAGGGAACTAACAAGGTGCTGCGAATCATTTCGGCAATGATGCCCGCCTGGGTCGCCGACTCCTCCCTGTTTGCGCCCAGTTCGCTGACCATCACCACAAACTCATCGCCACCGAAGCGCGCCACAGTGTCCATCTCGCGCACGCAACCTTTCAGCCTGTCGGCGGCCTCGATCAATAGAAGATCACCAGCCTCATGCCCATGAGTGTCATTCAGCGATTTGAAGTTGTCCAGATCCAGGAACATGAGTGCGCCATAACAACCACTGCGTTTGCTGGCCGCAATCCCCTGGCTCAGCCGGTCGTTTAGAAGGCGGCGGTTGGGAAGCTTGGTCAGCGTGTCATAGAACGCTAGGTGGCGAACCTGCTCCTCCATCTGCTTGCGTTCGGTGATATCAGTGTGCGTACCGATCATGCGCAAGGGTTTGCCATCTTCACTGCGGCTAACCGCCATGCCTCGACCGAGAATCCATTTGTAGCTTTCGTCCTTGCACCTCAAGCGGTATTCGACGACATAAATCTCCGTCTTGCCCTCTAGGTAGGCTTGCATCGCTCCGGCGACGTAGGCCTGATCTTCGGGATGAATACGAGTTACCCAGTCTTGGTTGATGGATTGAATATCGTCTTCGGCATACCCAAGCATCTCTTTCCAGCGTTTGGAATACGTTGCATGGTCGGTCAGAATGTTCCAGTCCCACACGCCGTCGCCGGAGCCTTCGATGGCGAATTGCCAGCGAAACTCGCTCTCGCGCAGCGCATCCTCGACCTGCTTACGCCCCGTGACGTCGGTAATCGATCCTGACATGATTACAGGCTGGCCATTTTCATCCCATGTCGCCTGACCACGAGAATAAAACCATCGATACTCGCCACTCTTGCAGCACAGGCGCATTTCCACTCCGTAAGGCTCGCGCTCCTCGAAATGCGCTCGGCGCATCTCCATGACGCGGGCCTTGTCGTCGGGATGGAGAAGGGCAGCAAAACTTGCCAGCGTATTGGGCAACTCATGATCTTCATAGCCGAGCATTCGCTTCCAGCGCGGCGACATGTAATTTTCGCCAGTTGCCAGTACCCACTCCCAGATACCATCGTTGGCGCCAGTCACTGCGCGCTCGTAACGTGCCTCACTTTCACGCAATACCTTTTCCGCCTGCTTGCGCTCGGTGATGTCTCGGGCAACGAAGATGAATCTCTTGGCCTGACTCTTGGTGCCTTGCTTGGGAGCCACCGAAAGTTCAAACCAGCGTTCTCCTTGCGGCAGCGACAAGGCGTACTGCCTCCCACTAGACCAGCCCTTGTCCGAGGCTTCTACGATGGCTGAAATGCACGTCTCCGCTACATCCGGCGGGAGGACTTCAGAAAAGGTCTTGCCAAGAAATACTTCGGGAGGAGCCGCAAGCAAATCTGAGCGGGGGCTATGGTAGTCGTAATACCGACCATCCAGTCCTACCTCGAATATCAGATCGGGAATGGCATCGAGTGTGGCTCGAAGTTGGATTTTCGTTGAGAGAAGTCTAGCTTCAGCCTGTTTCCATTTGGTGATGTCGGTCAGCACAACCCGCAGCGCCGGCGTCTGCTCGTCTTTGACCAACCGCAAGCTATCCAGTCGAACATCAACATGTGCCCCATCTACACGCAGGAGTTCCAGTTCGCAACTCCGCCTCTCATCCGTTTTCAGCGAACCGACTAAGTGCAAATGCCAGCCGTCTGCGTCCTCGGGTTCGACGAAGCGAGCAAAAGGTTGGAGCAGCAAATCATCGCGCTCCCTCCCGAGCAAAGCTGCACCAGTTTGATTGATATCGGCGATCAACCCTTTGTCGGTAACGGTTAGATAGCCAACAGGAGCGAATTCGTAGAAATCAACGAAGCGGGCGCGGGATTCTTCCAGAGCAATTTGCGCTTCAATCAATGCCTCGTTCTGCGTCTCCAGTTCGATCTGGTGTAACTGAAGTTCATGCAGAAGTTCTGTATCGGAACGAGCGGATAACTCACTCGCCGTTAAAAGAGCAAGTTTCGCCTCCGCAGCGACCCAAAGTTGGGAGCGAGAACTGAGCCCTGTTGTCGATACTTTCTTGGCCGCCATGAAAACATCCGCCGCAAGGTAGTTGAAGCCTGCATCTTACATAAAACACCCATCCAAGTTCCGGCCCTGCTGTTCCTAAAGACCGGTTAGCTCCTGACAGCGGCCTCTAGAATCTCATGCGTAGGGCATCGACGACGTCGGCTCCCGCTGCATTCCTGCCGGTCATTCATTGAAGGATGGGAGCCAATCGGGCCTGTTTCCGTCATTGCCCGCCACGCGCGAAACGTTTCTTCCCCTCTGACCCGCCGAGCGAGGAAGGTTCGCAGGGGGTAGTCCGGTCGCGTTGTCCGAGCGCAGCGAGTTTAGCGACCGGCCCGGCGGGCCTTCCGCAGCGAGGGTAGCCCGAAGGGCCGGGGAGACGGGGAGCGCTTCTCTGCCTACTTTCTTGCGCGAACAAGAAAGTAGGTCGCCTGCCGGGGCGAATCCCGGCGCGGCCACATTACTATTGGATTCCGGCCTTCGCCGGAATGGCGGAACACCCAAAGTCGGCGCTGGCGCAACGGCGAACGAGAGGCACGGCAGCCGGATGAAGCGGACCAAGAGCGCTAGAGTAAGCGGATGAAGGCCACGCTCAAACCGGCGCGCGCGGCTTTATTGCACGCGGCCGTGTTGAGCGGCGGGTCAGACCTGTCACAGAACGTGCGACATTAACCAGCGAGCTCAACGCCGCATTGACGGCCTCATTGGTGGGGAAGACCTTGGACAGTTCAGGGGTCAACAACACCAGATTGCTGCCTTTCTTGAACTCGGCGAAATGTTTGCCGCGCACGCCTTTCCCAAGATCCTCGCGCCGATATTCAGCGCGCATTTCTTCAGCCTTCTTCATATGTTTTCCCTTCATTTCGAGTTGCCGGGCGCGCACTGATAATGCGATATTTCCCGCGTCGGTGAGTGTAGATAATGGCAAGAACCCGTTCCATGCGCGACAGGCCAAACATGAGCCAACGCTCTTCACCCACCGAATGGTCGGGGTCGGCAAATGTGTACGCCATCGGATCACCAAACACCGAGGCCGCCTCTTCAAAACTGACTTTGTGTTTCTTGAGGTTTTGCGTGGCCTTTGCCGGATCGATTTCAAATTCCATGCGCCATTATTCCACGAGACGAGAAAGACGAGGCCCAACATCCAGGCTCAGGCGTTACCTGTGTGTCCGGTTCATACACGCGAACAGGAAAACAGGTCGCCGTGCCGGGGCGAACTCCCGGCACGGCCAGCAAGCCTGGATTCCGGCTTTCGCCGGAATAGCCTGCCCCGAACTCGATCCGGGGACGAAACTACAAGAGTCGGCTTTGGCGGGGCGGCGACCTCAGCCGCGCTTTATCGGAATCAGCATCTCCGCCACGTCAGCGCGGCCAGGATTGAAGGCATTGACGACGTGGTCGCTCGGCCAGCCTAGCGCAAGCCCGCACAGCAGCTTGTAGGCGGGCGGCACGTCGAAGGCCTCGCGCACCGGCCCGGCCCAGGTGCCGAGCGCGCCTTCGGCGCAGGTGCCGAGGCCCCGCGCCGTAGCCGACAGCATCAGCGATTGCAGGAAAATGCCGGCGTCGAGGACGGAATACGCGCCCAGTTCCTGCCGCACGAAAACGAAGAGCACCACGGGCGCGCCGAAGAACTCCCAGTTGCGGCGCATCTGGCTGTGGCGCGCGGCGCCGTCTTCGCGCGCGATGCCGAGAGCGGCATACAGGCCGAAGCCGGTTGCGCGGCGGCGCGGCGTCAGCTCCTCCGGATATTCGAAACGCGTATCGAAGTCGCCGTCGGGCAGGGCCTTGCTGCGCGTCAGGAAGGCGGCGAGCTTGCCGGGCAAACCGCCGGCCTGCAGCTTTGTTGCCGCATCGAATCGTGCCAGCAGCTGTTCCTTGATCTGGTCCTTCAAGCCACCGCTGGCGACGGCGATCTTGTAGGGCTGGGTGTTCGACCAGCTCGGCGCCCAGCGCGCATCGTCGAGGATGGCGGCGATCATTTCCGCCGAAACTTCCCGATCGGAAAAGTCGCGGATGCTGCGCCGGGTGCGCAGCAGGCGGGCCAGCGTTCCGGTATCTGCGTTATCGCTCATCGCCAAGCCTAAGGCGCCATGGTCGGCAGGATCCAGCCGTCGCGCACTTCAACGGAGCGCGAACGCAGCAGTTCGCCCAGCAGCCACGAGGCGAAATCCTCGTCGGACAATTTGAGGATGCTCTGGTTGACGCTGTCAAAGAAGGGCACGCTCTTCAGGTAGGCCGCCAGCTCGTCCTCGCGCAAACGCTGCAGGTCGAGCAGGTTGAAGGTGAAGCAGGCGCGCACGGCGTTGCGCCCGACGCGCGAAGAATCGGCTTCGAAGGATTCGAGACGACGCAGGGCACACGCCATGGCGGCATCGAAATCGTCGAAGGGCGCGCCATGCCCGGGTATGACGATATCGACACCGAGACGGCCTATCATTTCAAGCGTGCTGCGCGTGGCCGGCAGCGCATCCTTCCTGCCCATGACTTCGCCGAAGATGATGCCGAAGCCGTCCTGCCACAGCGCGTCGCCGGAAATCAGGATGCGTTTTTCGGGACAGTAGTAGATCAGCGCTTCCATGTCGTGGCCGGGCGCAGGCAGCGCCTGCCATGTCATGCCGCCCATCTCGAACTCGCTGCCGGCCTCGATCACCGCATCGTGGGCGAAGCGCTCGCCGCGCTGCTTCGCCGGACCGAGCATCATCGCATCGGTATCCCACTCGGCGACCATGCGTTCGATGCCGGCGGGGATCACGATCTTGCAGCCGAAGGCGACCTGCAGCGCGGCATTGCCGCCGATGTGGTCGGAATGCGAGTGGGTGTTGATCAGGCGCCCCAGCGCAGGCGCTCCGCGCCGTGCCGCCAGCGCCGACTTTACGAGTGCCACGGTCTGCGGCGCATGGCCGACGTAGCCGGCATCGACCAGCGTCGCCGACCCGCCTTCGAAGAACAGGATATTGTTCGACGACAGCCAGCCGCGTTCGATGACCTGGATTGCGTCGGGCAGCTTCATCAGTCCTGGCAATTGCAGGCGAGGTCGGCCTCGGGATCGGGCCGGCCGCGCCGCTGCGCCACGGCAGCGAGGATCAGCCGTTTCTCGTCGTCGCCGATGCCGGCCCAGCGGGCGATTTCGTCGATGGTGCGAAAACAGCCGGCGCAAACACCCGCTTCCATTTTGCAGACGTCGATGCAGGGCGATGTCACCATGCCGTTCTCGTTCGCGCCGGACCGGCCGATGCTCAGGCGGCGGCGGAAACCTGCATGGCGCGCCGGGCGAGGATGGCCCGCGCCACGCGCGACGCCGGTTCACGCTTGAGCTGCTTCGAGATCCAGACGCCGGTATCGACCAGCTTGTCGAGATCGATGCCGGTATCGATGCCCAGGCCGCGCAACAGCCAGACCACGTCCTCGGTCGCGACATTGCCGGAAGCGCCGGCGGCGTAAGGACAGCCGCCGAGGCCGGCCACCGAACTGTCGAAAATGCCGATGCCCATCTGCAGCGAAGCATAGATGTTGGCGGTGGCCATGCCGTAGGTGTCGTGATAATGGCCGGCGATCTTCTTCAGCGGAATGCGCCGCGCCACGGCCTCGATCATGTCCTTGGTGCGCTCCGGCGTGCCGGCACCGATGGTGTCGCCGAGACTGACTTCGTAGCAGCCCATGTCGATCAGCGCCTGCGCCACGTCGGCCACGGCCAGCGGGCCCACTTCGCCCTCGTAGGGGCAACCGAGGACGCAGGAGACGTAGCCGCGCACCTTGATG
>CAIZKA010000312.1 GCA_903933395.1 uncultured beta proteobacterium
GAACCTGCCGGCGAACGAAACATTCCGCTGGCGGCGCGCATCGCGGCGTTGGAGGGTTTATGCGATCCGCCGCACGTCGAAATGCTGGATGAATTCAGGCCGGCGGCCGGCGAGCTTTACGCGCTCGGACCGACGAGCCCGGCGCGCGCCAATCTGGTGACAGAACTCGAGCGCCGCTTCGGCCTTCGCTACCATACGCTGGTGCACCCCGCGGCCTATGTTTCGCCGCTGGCGCAACTCGGTGAAGGTGTCTTCGTCGGCGCCAGCAGCGTGATCGCACCCGGCGTCTGCCTCGGCGATCATGTCTTCGTCAATCGCGGCGTGACGATCGGCCACGATACGCAGATAGGATCCTTTTCGCGCGTTCAGCCCGGTGCCAATGTGGGCGGATTGTCGCGCATCGGTAGCGGTGTCACGATCGCGATCGGCGCCACCGTTCTGGAACGACTGGTGATCGGCGACGATGCGTTTGTCGGCGCGGGCGCCGTGGTGACCAGCGACGTCGCCGATAGGGCGCAGGTGTTCGGCAGTCCGGCGAAAGTCATCAAGACTTTGTAAGCCGCGTCCGGGCCAGGTCAGCCGCCTGCCGGCAGGCGGCGAGCAGCGCGGGGCCCGAGGACTCGAGGTCGAAACGTTCATCGAAGCGGCGGCGCAAGGCCTGCCCCGTTGCGGTACGCAGGCCGGGGCTTTCAGTGAGCGCGGCCAGACGCTCCATGTAGGCATCCATGTCCGGCAATGCCAGTTCGCCGGCCTTGTCGCCGCCGTCCGAACCCGCCAGCGTTGCGACCGCCAGCCCCTCGGCCATGGCCTCGGCAACGCTGAGGCCGCCACCCATGCGCGGCGGATTGACGTAGATATCGCTGATACGCAGGATGCCGGACAGGTCGCCGCGGGTCGGCAAGGTCCGCACCCGTCCCGGGACTGCCTGCTGCAAGGTTGGCGGCAGCATTCCCGTGCCGCCTATGACGAGCCAGACCACCTCGGGATAGCGCGACATCAACTGCAGCATGCGATCCGCCCATTCGGGTTTGATCTCGTGTTCGAGACGGAAGCCCGCCGTGACCCAGACCACCGCCGTTTCGATCAGGCCGAGTGCCGCACGCGTGACCGGCCATTGCTTGAGGGAACGTCTTACCCGCCAGGGGTGATGAACCGGCTGCGGCGGCGCAAAGACTTGTCCCCAGGCGGACTGGTGTTCATTTGCTGCGTCTGCGGTGAGCCAGACATCGACCGGAGCAATCGGCGGCACGCTGTTGACGCTCATGGCTACGACCGGGCGGACCGTGTTAAGTGCTGCGGCGAGCGGCGAATAGAGCCCGACCAGCAACACGACATCGGGATTGAATTCGGCCAGCGCCGGCATCAGCTTGCGCCAGCGTCCCGGCAGGCTGAAGCGGCTGTCGCTGATCGTCATTCGTACGCCGTCAGGCAGGATGCTCGCCCAGTCCTGGACATTCAGTGGCGGCAGGGCCAGCTCGCGGCCATCGCCACGGAACTGCGAGGCATCCGGTGGCAGGAGTTCCTGTGCGGAAAACAGCTGCACCTGAAGGCCTTCGCGGGCAAGGACGGCGCACTGTTCCACTGCCATGACGCTGGGTGTATGAAACTGGTTGCCCACATAGGGGACCACTACCGCAACGCGCCGCATCTCGCCCGGTACGCGCGCAGGAAAATCCGGCGGCAGGGTTTCCGTCGCACTCTGCATCAGGCGCATGGCCATTTCGGGTACCCGTCCGGCCGACAGGGCTGCGACAAATTGCGCCCGGCCCTCCAGATGCTGCAAGGCGCTCAGCCACTGGTAGGCCATGAAGCTGGCGAGGCGATCCGGATCGGCGGGCCTTAGTGCGAGCACCCTTGTGCATGCGTCGTGTTCGAAATGCGGATCGCCGCTAGCCTGGGCAAGAAAGGTGAGTCGGAGGATGTCGGCGCGCGCGTCGTCGTTGGGCACGCTCTGCAGAGTCTCAAGCACTGAACGCCGCGCCGCCGGGTCCGGAGTGTCCGCCCAAGAAGCCGCCAGGCCATGCCAACGCCGGGCGCACTGCGGCTCCAGCAAGGTGCGGTCGAGTACGTCGAGCAGCAGGGTCATGGCGGGAGGCGTTCGATTCGGCCTGTGTGCAGATGGCCGATGTTACCGCGCCGCCTGCGATCCCGCAGCCGGCGCGGGAATCAACCGAATAAGTCCGTCACACCGGCGAAAGCCGGTGTCCATGTGTCTGAAAGCGCTGGATTCCGGCATTCGCCGGAATGACGAATTGACACTTGATCGGCACTGCCCTAGTTTGTGCCGGCCAGCCGTGCCAGCGCGGCGCGCCCGGACAGCAGGTGGTCGTGCATGGATTGCCGCGCCGATGCGGCATCCTTTGCGCGCAATGCTTCGAGGATCTCGCGGTGTTCCTGCAGCGATTGCTTCAGCCGGCCTTCGAGGCGCAGTGAGTCGCGGCGGGTGAGCTTGATCACCTTGCGCGCGTCGTCGATCAGTTGCGCGAGATAGCGGTTGCCGGCGATTTCCTGCAAGGCGGTGTGGAAGCGCTGGTTGGCTTCGAAGAAGCGGTCGGCACTGTTGGCTGCGGCATGCTTTTCGAGTTCCTCGTGTATCGCGGCGAGGCGGGCAAAGTCGGCGCTGGTGGCACGGTGAGCGGCCAGTTCGGCCACCCGGCCTTCAAGCATGGCCATGACGGGGAAGACTTCGTCGATGTCCTGTTCGGAGAGCTGGGTCACATAACAGCCGCGCCGCGGCTTGAGCACCACCAGACCTTCCGCGGCGAGGACTTTCAGGGCTTCGCGCA
>CAIZKA010000313.1 GCA_903933395.1 uncultured beta proteobacterium
CATCGAGGCCATGGCGCAGACGCCGCGCCAGCGCCGCCAACTGCTTGTCACTGCCGGGCAGAATGACGGCGCGCAGGTCGAGGTCGAGGTGCGCGACAACGGCCACGGGATCGGCGAAGGCGACACCGAAAAGCTCTTTATGCCATTTTTCACCACCAAGACGCAGGGCATGGGAATGGGACTGAATATCTGCCGTACCATCATCGAATTCCACAACGGTCGTTTGTGGGTCGAGGCGAATCCGGAGGGCGGTACGGTTTTTCGATTTACGCTGCCGCTCGAAGAATAGGGGAACAGAGAATGACGGACGAATCCGGAACGAACCAGCAAACCGTGTTCATCGTCGATGACGACGAGGCGATGCGGGACTCCCTGGCCTGGCTGCTGGAATCGAATGGCCTGCGGGTCAGATCGTTCGAGTCCGGCGAGGCGTTTCTCGACGCCTGGCGCGCGGACATGGCCGGCTGCCTGGTGCTCGATGTCAGGATGCCGGGCATCAGCGGGCTGGAACTGCATGAGAGGCTTCAGGCGCTGAATTCACCTTTGCCGATCATTTTCGTCACCGGGCATGGCGATGTGCCGATGGCGGTATCGGCGCTGAAGAAGGGCGCCGCCGACTTCATCGAGAAGCCCTTCAACGACAAGGAAATCCTGCGTCTGATCGAGCAGTGCCTGGCGACCGACCGCGAGCAGCAGAGTCGGCGCCGGCGATACGCCGAAATCAGCGGCCGCCTGGCGGCCCTGACGCCGCGCGAGCGCGAAGTCATGGACTTGATGGCGGCGGGTCGATTGAACAAGCAGATTGCCGATGACCTGGGAATCAGCATCAAGACGGTCGAGGTGCATCGATCGCGCGTCATGGACAAGATGGAGGTCCGCTCGGTCGCCGAACTGGTCCAACTCGTCATGAAGCGCCCGCCTCAGCCCGGCGGCTAGCCCTCTGGTTCGAAACCGGAAGCCTTCTGCCATTCATATTGGGGAAAACACCTATTGCGTAATGCGAATCAGCATTTTACAATGCGCAACAGTGATCATAGGTTGAAACATAAACTAGGTCTATGCTGCGAACAGCAAAACGTTCGCAGGGTGATGTCCGGCGAACGCCAAAACAACAGAAGGAGGAGTAGCCATGTCCGCGCCCCAACTCGCGTCGTCCGACGCCGATCCGCAGGAAACCCGTGAATGGCTCGAGGCACTGGAAGCCGTCATCGCCCAGGAAGGTCCCGGGCGCGCGCATTTCCTGCTCGAACAACTGATTGCGCTGGGCCACCAGACGGGCATCAACATGCCCTACAGCGCCAACACCGAATACACCAATACGATCCCCGCCAACCAGCAGCCGGTCACGCCGGGCGATTACGAAATGGAGCAGAAGATCCGCGACTATGCGCGCTGGAATGCCATGGTCATGGTGCTGCGGGCGAACAAGGATGACTCGGGCCTCGGCGGCCACATCGCCAGCTACGCCTCGGCGGCCACGCTCTATGACATCGGCTACAACCACTTCTGGCATGCGCCCTCCGAGCAGCACGGCGGCGACCTGGTGTTCTCGCAGGGCCACTCGGCGCCGGGCACCTATGCGCGCGCCTTCATGCTCGGCCGCCTGACCGAAGAGCAGATGGACAACTTCCGCCGTGAGGTCGACGGCAAGGGCCTGTCCTCCTATCCCCATCCGTGGCTGATGCCCGATTTCTGGCAGTTCCCGACGGTGTCGATGGGCCTCGGCCCCTTGCAGGCGATCTACCAGGCGCGCTTCATGAAGTACATGCAGCACCGCGAGATGATCCCGACCGACGACCGCAAGGTCTGGGCCTTCATGGGCGACGGCGAGATGGACGAACCCGAGTCGATGGGCGCCATCGGCATGGCCGGGCGCGAACGCCTGGACAACCTTATTTTCGTCATCAACTGCAACCTGCAGCGGCTCGACGGCCCGGTGCGCGGCAACGGCAAGATCATCCAGGAACTCGAGTCCGACTTCCGCGGCGCCGGCTGGAACGTGATCAAGGTGATCTGGGGCAGCTACTGGGATCCGCTGCTGGCACAGGACAAGACCGGGCTCCTGCAGAAGCGCATGATGGAATGCGTCGACGGTGATTACCAGACCTTCAAGGCCCGCGACGGCGCCTATGTGCGCGAGCATTTCTTCGGCAAATATCCCGAACTGCTGAAGATGGTATCGACCTGGTCCGACGACGACATCTGGCGTCTGAACCGCGGCGGTCACGATCCGCACAAGGTGTATGCGGCCTACGCCGCCGCCGTGGCGCACAAGGGCCAGCCGACCGTGATCCTGGCCAAGACCATCAAGGGCTACGGCATGGGCGAAGCGGGTGAAGCGCAGAACATCACCCACCAGCAGAAGAAGATGGGTACCACCTCGATCAAGGCCTTCCGCGACCGCTTCAAGCTGCCGGTGCCGGACGCCGATCTGGAAAAGCTGCCCTACCTGACCTTCCCCGAGGGCTCACCCGAACTCAATTACATGCGCGAGCGGCGCATGGCGCTGGGCGGCTACCTGCCGTCGCGCCGGACCAGGGCCGAATCGCTGCCGGTGCCGCCGCTGTCGGCCTTCGACGCCCTGCTCAAGGCCGGCGGCGAAGGCCGCGAATTCTCTACCACGATGTCCTTCGTGCGCGGCCTCAACGTGATGCTCAAGGACAAGGTCATCGGCAAGCGCGTGGTGCCCATCGTGGTC
>CAIZKA010000314.1 GCA_903933395.1 uncultured beta proteobacterium
CAACAACCGCCACCAGACCGGCGCGCTGGAGCGCATCTTCGAAGCCGGCTACCGCGAATTCACCAAGCTGCGCGGACAGAAGATCATCGATCCCACCGCCGTGATCGACGGCGCGCGGCGCGCGATGCGCGCCACCTACCAGCGCGAGATCGACGACCTCGAAGCGCACCAGGCCTTCCTCGCCTCGGTCGGCTCCGTTTCACCCTACGTCGGCCTGTTCGGCACGGTGTGGGGCATCATGCACGCCTTCCGCGGGCTGGCCAACATGAGCACGGCAACGCTGTCGGCCGTGGCGCCCGGCATTGCCGAAGCGCTGGTGGCCACCGCCATCGGCCTGTTCGCGGCGATTCCGGCGGTGATCGCCTACAACCGCTTCGCCCACGACGTCGATCGCGTCGCGGTGCGCTTCGAGAGCTTCATGGAAGAGTTCTCCAACATCCTGCAACGGCAGACCCGCTGACATGGCAGCCAAACATGCTCCGGTGCAGATGCTCTGGGTCGGCGGGCCGCTTTCGGCGCTGGAGCGTCTGGCGCTGACTTCGTGGCTGGAGAACGGCCACGAGGTTCACCTGTACAGCTATGGCAAACCGGCGAACACGCCCAAGGGACTGCGCATTTGCGACGCCCGGGAAATCCTTCCGGCGCAGGCGGACACCCAGAGTTCGGCAGGCGGCCAGGCGCCGGTGCGCTTTTGCGACATGTTCAGCTACGCCTTGCTGCACAAGCTCGGCGGCATCTGGGTGGACATCGGGGTGGTATGCCTCAAGCCACTCGATTTTGCCGCCGGGATGGATTATTTCTTTGCTTCCGAGATGCTTCCGGCCCAGGCCGGCGACGAGGGCAAGATGCGCATCCGCGCCTCCGGCTGCGTGATGAAAGCGCCAGCCGGCAGCCCGCTGGCGCAGGAATGCCTCGACCTGGCCCGCAGTTCCGCCGGTGCCGGCAATGCGGCAATGACGGGGCCCCTGCAGTTGCACGGTGCGATCGAGAAGTACAACATGACCACGGCGCTGCTGAATCCGAACCTGTTTTGCCCGGTGCCGTTCTGGAACATGACCGCACTGATCAGCGGCCTCACGGTGCTGCCGCCGGAGAGCTACGGGGTTCATCTGTGGAACCAGAGCTGGCGGCGGAATTTCTTCGACAAGAACGCCAGCTACGACTCGTTGTCGCTGGTCGAGCGGCTGAAAGCCCACTACCTCGGACGCAAGGACGCTCCCCGTGCGTAAGCGCCGGCTCATGAATGAAATCAACGTCGTGCCGTATATCGACGTGATGCTGGTGCTGCTGGTCATCTTCATGGTCACGGCGCCGATGATCCAGCCCGGCAGCGTCGACCTGCCGACCGTGGGCAAGAGCAGCCTGCCGCCGGTGGCGCCGCTGGAAGTCATCATCAAGGCCGACAGTTCGCTGGCCCTGCGCGACCGCGCCAAGGGAAGTGCGGAACAGGCGGTAACGCAGGCCGACCTCGCCGCACGCATCAAGCAGGCGCAGGCGGCCAACCCGCAACAGGCGGTGCTGATCGCCGGCGACAAGAGCGTCAGGTACGAAGTGGTGCTGGGCGTGATGGATGAACTGCAGCGCCAGCAGGTCGCCAGGATCGGGCTTCTGGTGCAACCGGTAACGTCTGCCAGCAAGTGAGTACCGATTCACCCATCCTGCCGCCGGCGAACATGGCCGGCAAGCGCGTGTCCATCGCCCTGGCGATTACGGTGCACCTTCTCCTGGCCGGTTTCCTGTTTTACGGCGTGCGCTGGCAGACCAAGGCCCCCGACGTGGTCGAGGTCGAACTGGTGCGCGCCGTTGCCGAACCCGCCCCTGTTGCCCCGCCCGTCGCCGTGCCGCCGGCGCCGACTCCCGAGCCCCCTGCACCCGTGCCGAAAGTGGAACCCAAACCGGCGCCCCCGCCGCCAAAACCGGACATCGCCGTCAAGGAAAAGGGAAAACCCAAGCCGGAACCCAAACCTGTGCCGCCGCCCAAGTCCGAACCCAAGCCGCGGGTCGATCCCTTTCAGGAACAGCTCAGGCGCGAGACCGAGGAACTGACGCAACGCAAGCAGGCCGACAGCGCCGCGCAGGAACTCACCCAGCTTAAGGCGGCGCAAGCCGCCGCCACGCGCAACAAGGCGATCGCCGACTACCTCGCCCGCATCCGCGGCAAGATCCGCGGCAACATCGTCGTGCCGCCCGAGATCAAGGGTAATCCCGAGGCGGTGTTCGACGTCACGCAATTGCCCAGCGGCGAGATCGTCACCGTGCGCCTCAAGCGTTCATCCGGCCATGCGGCGCTCGATGCCGCCATCGAGCGCGCCATCCTCAAGTCCAACCCGCTGCCCAAACCGGAGCAGGCCGATTTATTCTCCCGTTCGCTCGAACTGCGCTTCCGGCCGCTTGATGAGTAGTAACTCGCCCGTGTAGAGGATTTCCGGGCCTGTTCCGGGTCCGGAATGCCGTGGTCGAGGCGGTATAATCGCCGCGATGCGATTCCAACGTCTTTTTCTCGCCTGCGCCGCCGCCCTGGCCCTCTGTTCTGTCGCCCGCGCCCAACTCACGGTGGAAATTACCGGCGCCGGCGCCAACCGCCTGCCTGTCGCCATCGCCGACTTCACCGGAGAGCGCATCGTCGCCCAGGCCCTGACCTCGGTGGTGCGCGCCGACCTCGAACGCAGCGGCCTGTTCCGCCTGGTCGATGGCGGCAGCCCATTGAGCGACAGCGCCACGCCGCCGTATGAAGACCTCAAGGCCCGCGGTGCCGATGTCGTTGCCGGCGGCAGCGTGGCGACGGCCGCCGACGGCCGCCACGAAACCCGGGTGCGCCTGTCCGACGTACAAAAGCAGGCCATGCTGGGCAACCCGGCCTACCTGCACAGCGGCGCCCAGCTGCGCGCGACCGCCCACCGCATCGCCGATTTCATCTACGAGAAGCTCACCGGAGAGCCCGGCGTGTTCTCCACGCGCATCGCCTATGTAGTGAAGAGCACCGGCCGCTTCGAGCTGAAGATCGCCGACGCCGACGGCAGCAACGACCAGGCGGCACTGGCCTCGCGCGAGCCGATCATCTCGCCGGCGTGGTCGCCGGACGGCACCAAGCTGGCCTATGTCTCCTTCGAAGCCAAGAAGCCGGTGGTCTATGTACATGACCTGGCCAGCGGCCGGCGCCATGTCGCCGCCAACTTCAAGGGCTCGAATTCGGCGCCGGCCTGGTCGCCTGACGGCAAGCAGCTGGCCGTGGTGCTGACCAAGGACGGATCGTCGCAACTGTATGTAGTCAACGCCGACGGCAGCGGCGTGACGCGCATAGCGACATCCTCCGGCATCGACACCGAACCGCGCTGGGCGCCCGACGGCCAGTTCATCTACTTCACGTCGGATCGCGGCGGCAGTCCCCAGATCTACCGCACCGCCAGGAGCGGCGGCAACACGGAACGCGTCACCTTCGAGGGCAGCTACAACGTCACGCCACGCCTCTCGCCGGATGGCAAGAGCATGGCCTACATCACCAGGAACGGCGGCCGCTTCCAGCTGGCGCTGATGGACCTGGCGAGCAAGCAGACGCAGATTCTCACCGACTCGGCCAAGGACGAATCGCCCAGCTTCGCCCCCAACGGCCGCATGATCCTCTATGCCACCGAGATCGGCGGGCGCGGCGTGCTCGCTGCCGTTTCCAGCGATGGCCGGGTCAAGCAAAAACTCTCCGTGCAGGCCGCCGACGTGCGGGAACCTGCCTGGGGTCCGCTGGTCCGATAAGGTATCGCCACCGAATTTCTCAAGGAATCCCACCATGCGCGCACTCATCAGCCTTTCCGTCGCCACCTTGTTGCTTGCCGCCTGCGGTTCGCAGCCGCCGGCCCCCGAGCAGAATCCTGCGGGCGTTGAATCGCGCACGCCCGGCGCCGTCAAGGTCGATACCCCGCCGGTAGTCCAGGTCAAGCCCGAACAGATAGACCCCAACAGCAACGCCGCGCTGAGGGATCCGAAGAGCCCGCTGTCGAAGCGCAGCATCTACTTCGACTACGACAGCTACGTCGTCAAGGACGAGTTCCAGACACTGCTGGCCGCACACGGCAAGTTTCTGGCGGCCAATCCGAAAATGAAAATGCTGATTCAGGGCAATGCCGATGAACGCGGCAGCCGCGAGTACAACCTGGCCCTGGGCCAGAAGCGCGCCGAAGCGGTACGCAAGACCCTGACACTGCTCGGCGCCCGGGAAGATCAGCTCGAAGCCGTGAGTCTCGGCGAGGAAAAGCCAGCCTGCACTGCATCCAGCGAAGAGTGCTGGGGCAAGAACCGCCGCGGCGACATGCTCTACTCGGGTGAGTTTTGAAGCTGCGTGAATGGCTGCGGGCGCTGCTGACGGCGCTGCTGCTGACCGCGGCACTGACGTCGCCCACCCGGGCAGCCATATTCGACGACGACGAGGCCCGCCAGCGCATCGAGGTGCTCAAAGGCGAGTTTGCTGAACTTGCCAAACGCGCCGACACCATCAATCGCAACCAGATCGACTTCGCCAACCAGGTCGAGGCGATCAAGGCCGACATCGCCAAACTGCGCGGCCAGATCGAAGTCCTTGGCTACGAACTTGAAGCGGCACAGAAGCGGCAGAAGGATTTTTATGTCGATCTGGATGGTCGCCTGCGCAAGCTGGAGGCGCCCCCGGTCGAAGCCAAGGTCGAAGCCAAGCCGGAAACCCCGAAAATCGATCCTGCGCAGGAAACCCGCGACTACGAAGCGGCGCTGGCCGAGCTTAAGGCCTCCAAATTCAGGGAGGCGGCCTCATCCTTCCTCGCCTTCATCAAGGCGTACCCGAACAGCAGCCTCACCGCCTCGGCCCACTACTGGGGTGCTTACGCCCACGCCCAGGCCAAGGACCACGCCGGCGCTGCCGACCTGTTCGGCAAGTTCGCCGCAGGCTGGCCCAATGACGAACGCGCACCCGCGGCTCTGGAAAGCCGCGTCGCCAGCCTCGATGCAATCAAGGACTGGAAGGGCGCCCGGGCCACTCTGGAACTGCTGGCCGAAAAGTACCCCAACAGCGAAGCCGGCAAGAAGGCCAAGCTCAGGCTGAAGAAGAAGTAGTGCCAGCGGCGGCCGACAGCGCGCTGCGCAGCCGGTTGGCAGGCACCCTGCGCGTCACCGAGATCTTCCACTCCATCCAGGGGGAATCCAGCCGCGTCGGGCTGCCCACCGTATTCGTGCGGCTCACCGGCTGCCCCTTGCGCTGCGTCTGGTGCGATACCGCCTACGCCTTCAGCGGCGGTGAAGCGCTGACGCTCGACGACATCCTGCAGCGCATCGGCGAATTCGATTGCGACACGGTCTGCGTCACCGGCGGCGAGCCGCTGGCGCAGAAGGGCTGCCTGCCGCTGCTCGACGCGCTGTGCGACGCCGGGTATTCGGTATCCCTGGAAACCAGCGGCGCACTCGACATCGGCGGCGTCGATCCGCGCGTCGCGCGCATCATGGACCTCAAGGCGCCCGGCTCGGGCGAATACGAACGGAACCGCTGGGAAAATATCGACCTGCTGACCGCTCACGACGAGCTGAAGTTCGTTCTCGCCTCGCGCGAGGACTACGACTGGGCGGTATCGGCGTGTCGCCAACGCCGACTCTTCGAGTGCTGCCCGGTGCTGTTCTCACCCGTGCAGGGCCAGCTCGATCCGGCACAGCTGGCGCAATGGATTCTCGATGACCGCCTGCCGCTGCGCTTCCAGCTGCAACTGCACAAGGTGCTCTGGGGCAACGTCCAGGGACGCTGAACCATCAGCCCATCAAGGGTGGGCAAGGCGGCCGCTTGGCGGAAATGATCCCGGTGTTCACACCGGCATAGTTGAGGCCGCCGAACAGCCGCGCGTACTCGATCTTAACGCAGCGGTCCATCACTACATCGAGCCCGGCGGCGGCGGCGCGTCCGGCCGCTTCACTGTTGATTACGCCGAGCTGCAGCCAGAGGCATTTGGCG
>CAIZKA010000315.1 GCA_903933395.1 uncultured beta proteobacterium
CGCGCGCAATGTGTTCAAGGACGGCAAGGCGATGCTGCAGCAGCTAATCGCCGAAAAGTGGATACGCGCCAACGCGGTGTTCGGCCTCTTCCCCGTCGCGCGCAGCAATGAGGACATCGATTTCCTGGTCGACGGCGAGCCGGCCTTCACCTGGCATGGCCTGCGCCAGCAGCAGGAGCGCCCCGACGGCAAGCCGCAGCAAAGCCTTGCCGACTTCGTCGCGCCGGTCGGCGATTACGCCGGCGCCTTCGCCGTGACCGCCGGACTGGGCATCGAAAAGAAGCTCGCCGAGTTCGAGGCGCAGCACGACGACTACCGCGCGATCATGTTGAAGACCCTCGCCGACCGCCTCGCCGAAGCCGCCGCCGAGTGGCTCCACCGCGAAGTACGCACCAGCTACTGGGGCTATGCGGCGGCGGAAAAGCTCGACGTCACCGCGCTGGTCGAAGAGAAATACCAGGGCATCCGCCCGGCACCGGGCTACCCGGCCTGCCCTGATCACACGGCCAAGGCCGGCCTGTTCGCCCTGCTCGACGCGCCGAAGAATGCACAGATGAATCTCACCGAGAGCTTCGCCATGACGCCGGCCGCTTCGGTCGCCGGCTTCTACCTCGCCCACCCCGAGGCGCGTTATTTCGCCATCACGAAAATCGATCGCGACCAGCTTGAAGATTGGGCAAAGCGCGCCAACTACCCACTTCCCGAAGCCGAAAAATGGCTCGCTCCCCTGCTGTAAGGAAGACCCATGTCAGAAACGCTGCCGAATCGCCTGAGCTTCAATGAAGCCGTGGTCCTCGTCAAACAGACCGGCAAGGCCGCATTCGCCGCGATGCCGGTCTTCGGCGACGACGAGGGCGACGAAAATGCAAACGCCGAAGGCGCTCGCATTTTCATCCTGCTGCCCGACGAGGACGAAGGGTGGACCCTGCGTTTCATCGCCGGGCCGTTCTTTTCCGCCGCCTATGCCGCCAACGACATCATCCCGTCCGACGAGATTCCCGACCGCGTGCGCGAGCTGCTGTTCATGCCGACGCGCTGCGAGGAGGACTGGTTGACCGACCAGTTGCAGGTGCTTTTAGGCAAGCTCACCCAGGCCGCCGGCATCGGCGAGCAGATGCCGGATTACGAGGCGCTGGCGGCGAAGGGCGCGGGACCGGAGGCGGTGTTTCCGATCGCATTCATCGGGCGCGACAAGCCCAACTGAGCCGTTCGTAGCGTCATTCCGGCGCACGCCGGAATCCAGTGAAGTTGAGATCTGGGCCCCGGATCAAGTCCGGGGTGACGTTCGTTCGCCGGGGCGGCGTGGCCTCCGGGAAGGACGGCTCAAACGCCCCAAACCACGGGCTTCTGCTTCTTCAGCGACCACTCCAGAAGCTCCAGCAGCGGCACCGCGCGCTGAGTCAGGGTGACGAAAGGCCGCGACCCCTGGCCGCGGCCGCCGCTTCCGTCGGGTTCGGTTTGCGGCAGGTCTTCCGGACTCTTTCCGGCGCGCTGCCGTTTGTCTTCCTCGATCGCCGCCTTGATGCGCGCGATCGCGTCGGGTAGTTGCTCGACGGTGACGATGCCCTTGTCGGTCGGCTCCTTGCCCATGAGTTTCATCATGCGCTTGGCCACGTCGCCGAACATGATGACGTCGCCCGAGGCCGGAGATTGAAAAATGACGATCATTGTCTGATCTCCTTCAGCCAGTCGAGAATCTGCTGCGCCGGTTTCTTCCAGTCGCGTTCCAGCATCAGGCCATGGCCCATGCCGGGAAATATGTTGGCTTCGACGTCGTAGCTGCGCGCGGTCATTTCCACCAGCGAGGACGGGATCAGATGGTCGAATTCCGCACCCTGCACCAGGAGAGGCGTGCGCTTGATCCGCCCGGCGCGCGGCATGCCGAACAGCGACATGTCCCAGATCGCGCGATGCGATTCCGATTGCGAACCCTTGTAATAACGTTTCAGGTCGTCGAGTGAAACCGGCTGGGCGAACAAGGCTTCGCGCAGGGTTTCCAGCGAGGCCTTGCCGCCGCTCATCAGGCTGTTGAGGTCGGACATCATGCCCGGCTTGGAAAACATCATGCCCATTGCGGCCGACAGCAGGCCTTGCGGCGGCACCGAGCACATCAGCACGGCAGCGGGCACCATGTGTTCTTCCAGATACTTCTGCACCACGAAGCCGCCCATGGAATGCCCGATCAGGATCGGCGGCGCCGGCAAGCCGGCGGCGACGGTGGCGACATCGCGCACATAGTCATCGATGGAAAAACTGTCGAGATGCGGGCGGCCCGGAGTGCCGCCATGGCCGGAAAGGCTGACGGCGTAGGCGGCATAGCCGGCCTCGGCGAAGAAAGGCAGAAAATGTTCCTCCCAGCACCAGGCGGCGGTGTAGGCGCCGTGGACGAACAGCAGCGGTGCCGGCTTCGTCTTGCCCTTTGGCACACGGACGAGGACTTCATGATGTTCGAAACGGGGCGGGTTCATCGGGCGGGATAAAATTGGAATCTCGTCGATTCTACCGCGCGCCATCCATGCTGAAATGGTTGATTGTCCTGATGGCCACCGTATTTGTGATCGGTCTGCTGCAACCGCGCCTGCCGCAAGCGGGCCGGCTGCCGGGCGACCTGCGCTTCCGCCTGCGCGGCAGGGAGTACTCCTTTCCCTTCGGCTCGGTGATCCTGTTTTCGCTGGTCGCCGCGCTTATCGGCTGGCTGATTTGAGGCTGCGCAGAGCCTCGATGCGCGCAGCGCTGACGGCGCCGGCGATGGCTTGCGGCTCGGCGGTCGCTGCGGCGATGGCGCCGGCGTCTACGCTGCGCACCGCCGCCAGCGCCGCGCGCCAGGTCGCGGCCTGGGCGTAGTCGCGCTCTTCCCAACCCAGCCGGCCGCGGTAATCCGCCTCGCAAGCGAGAAGGATCAGCTCGAAGCGTTCCGGCCGGCGCAGCGCATCGCAGCGCTCAAGAACCGTCAATTGGGTTTCCGGCCGCAGTTCGGCGACGCGGTGCATGTCGCCGTGGAAGCGCGCCGCCAGGCGGCCGACGTCGCGGCAGTCGACCGGCACCTTGAGGCGTTCGCAAATCGCTTCGAGCAGAGTCACGCTCCTGGCTTCATGGCCGTGATGGCGCGGCAGGATGTCGGCCGGCGTGCGGCCCTTGCCGAGGTCGTGCATCAGCGCCGCAAAGCGCGCCGGCAGCGCGGCGCCGAGGCGCGCCGCCATGTCGATGACCATCATGACATGCACGCCGGTATCGATTTCGGGATGATAGTCGGCGCGCTGCGGCACGCCCCACAGGGCATCGAGTTCGGGCAGCAGGCGCAGCAGCGCGCCGCATTCGCGCAGCACCTCGAACATGCGCGAGGGCTTCGCCTCCATGAGGCCGCGCGCCAGTTCCTGCCAGACCCGCTCGGGCACCAGCGCATCGACTTCGCCGGCGGCGACCATCTCGCGCATCAGCGCCAGGGTTTCCGGCGCCACCGAAAAATCGGCGAAGCGCGCCGCAAAGCGCGCCACGCGCAGGATGCGCACCGGGTCTTCGGCAAAGGCCGGCGAGACATGGCGCATCACGCGCGCCGCGATGTCGGCCCGCCCGCCGTGGGGATCGATCAGTTGGCCCGTTTCGTCCCTGGCGATCGCATTGATGGTCAGGTCGCGGCGCATAAGGTCGTCTTCGAGGCTCACCCCGGGCGAGGCGTGCACCACGAAACCGGTATAGCCCGGCGCGGTCTTGCGCTCGGTGCGTGCCAGCGCGTATTCCTCGTGGCTCTCGGGATGGAGGAAGACCGGGAAGTCGCGCCCGACCTGCTGGAAGCCTTGCGCCAGCATTTCTTCGGGCGTCGCACCGACCACCACCCAGTCGCGATCCTTGACGGCTAAGCCGAGAAGTTCGTCGCGCACCGCGCCGCCGACGACGTAGGTTTTCATCGGCGGCCGGTATCAGCTACGCAGATAGGTTGGGGCGACGACTTCCAGTGCGGTGGCAATGCGGCCGAAGGGCAACGTGCAACCGCTGTCGCAGACACTGGCAACGCGCATGGAGCGGATGTTGTCGCGCGTCATCGGGCCGTTGGGGATGAACTCCATGGCCCAGGCCTGCAGCCAGGCGATGGCCTCGGGCAGGCCGATGATGGCGCGCGGATGGCCGGCGACGGCGGCAGCATAGCCGACCAATTGGCGCAGGCTGTACTGCGTCGGTCCGCACAGGTCGTAGGCGGCGCCGATGCTTTCGGCGCGCTGCAGGCTGTCGGCTACCGTGGCGGCAACGTCCTCCACCCAGACCGGCTGGAAACGCGCATCGGCGCCGGCCAGCGGAAACAGCGGGGCGATCTTCGCCAACTTGGCAAACAGGGTGAGGAAGGAATCCCCCGGCCCGAAAATCACCGAAGGGCGGAAGATCGTCAGATCCAGCCCGGCGCTTTGCAGCACCGCCTCACCGGCGGCCTTGGAACGCAGGTAGCCGGAAGGCGCGTCGGCCGCCGCCTTCAGTGCCGAGACATGCAGCACGCGACGCACGCCGGCCGCCTTCGCCGCCGCCGCGATCTTCTGCGGCAGTTCGACGTGGGCGCGTGCGAAACCTTTGCCATAGGGCTCGCCCTCTCCACCCTTCAACACGCCGACCAGGCTGATCACCGCGTCCTGCCCGGCCATCAGCCGCGCCAGCGTCGCCGGATCATGCACGTCCGCATCGATCACGTTCGCGGTGGGCAGCACCAGCAGATGCTTGGCGTGGTCGCGGCGGCGCGTCGGCAGCGTGAAACAGGAGTCGGCGCTGGCGGGACGGCGCGCCAGTTCGCGCACGACGGCGGAACCCAAAAAGCCCGTGCCGCCAATCAAAAGGATGTTTTTCATGGCAGCTGTTCCACTCCGTTTTCGCCCTGTCCGCGCGCGCGTATCGTACCCAGCGCAGCCTTCAGCGACTGCGGCTTGCCTTCGAACAGGGTGTTGTAATAGACCGCGTTGCTCATGACCTTTTTCACGTAATCGCGGGTTTCGGTGAAGGGGATGGTTTCGGCGTAGATCGCGCCTTCCAGCGGCTGGTCCGCGCGCCACTTGCGGGCGCGCCCCGGACCGGCGTTGTAGGCGGCGGAAGCCAGTACCGGGTGGTTGTCGAGCGACTTCAGCACCATCTTCATGTAATTCGTGCCGAGGGTGACATTGATATCCATTTCGGTCACCCTGCCCGGATGGTAATTCGTCAGGTTGATTTTCTGCGCCACCCATTTCGCGGTGGCCGGCATCAACTGCATCAGGCCCTTGGCACCGACGGAGGATTTGGCGTTCGAGATGAAACGCGATTCCTGGCGCATCAGGCCATACACCCAGCCATTGTCGAGCGCGAGTTCATCGGCCTTGGGCCGCACCCGGTCGCTGAAAGGCGCGATGTAGCGCAGGCTGTAATTGTGCTGCGCCTGGGTGCGGTCGGCGGTGTTGATGGCGCGGTCCCAGACTTCGTTCTTCTGCGCGAACTCGGCGGCGGCAAGCAGGGCACGATCGTCCATGCCGCGCAGGGACCAGACCCATTCGCGCACGCCTTCGATGCGCATGTCGACCCGGATCAGCGCCAGCGCGCGCTGGAAGCCAGGATTGGCGGCGGCAATGGCGATCTCCTCGGCGCTCGGTGATGGCGCCCGCGGCGGCACCTCGACCACACGGCCGAGTTCCTCGTCGGCAAGGTTGCTGTAGAAGTTCGGCTGGCGACCGATCTTCAGGTAAAGGGCGCGCGCCTCGTCGGTCCGCCCGCCGGCGGCCAGGGCGCGCGCCTGCCAATAAGTCCAGTCCGGCTGCGCGGCCAGCGCCGGCGGCATGGCGGCTATCGCCTTCTGCACGGTGCCCCAGTCGTTCACCCGCAGCGCGGCGCGCACGCGCCAGGCCATTTGCTCCTCGGACAGGGTCGTGCCGATGACTTTCTCGTACCAGACCAGCGCCTCGGGCAGGTGGCGCTGCGCCGCCTGCCAGGCAATCTGGCCCCAGGCATAGGCGCGTTCTTCGTCGGTGAACCGGGCTTCGATGCGCCCGAAACGCTTTGCGGCCTCCTGCGGGTCGTTCCGCGCCAGGCGCTGCACGGCGAACAGCGCCGTTTCGCGCCCGCCGCGCTTTGCCGCAAAACCCGCCGGGAGTTTTTCGAGATGTCGCGCCGGCATCTGGGCGATGGATTCGAGGCCGCGCCCGTCGAAACCTTCGCCGGCCGGCAGATAGGCCGCCGCATTGCGTGCCGCGCCGACCCGCTTGGCCTCGAAATACCGCCGCACGCGCTGCCAGACCTCTTCCACCGTCAAGCCACCCGCCGCGACCAGCCGGTCGACCAGCACCTCGCAGGCTTGCGGCAGATCCTGGC
>CAIZKA010000316.1 GCA_903933395.1 uncultured beta proteobacterium
GACGGGCCGATGCCGCTGGCGGCGTCCTACGCGCTCTGCGTCCTGATGGGGCTGGCCACGGCCGGCTTCACGCTGTCCTGGGCCAGTGCCAAGGAAGTCAATCCGCCGCAGCTTTCCGGCATGGCCACCAGCGTGGTCAATGTCGGCATCTTTCTCGGTCCGGCCATCCTGCAGCCGACGGTCGGCTGGCTCATGGAGCGCACCTGGGATGGCACAATGGATGCCGGCGTGCGCATCTATTCCGCGGGCGACTGGCGCAACGGCATGATGCTGTTAACGGCTGCAGCGATCGGCGGCTGGATCGCCACCCTGTTCGTCAAGGAAACCGGCTGCCGCAATATCTGGACAACGAAGGACGAGAAGTGAAAGCAATCCTGCTCTATGGCCATGGTGCCCGCAACCCGGAATGGGCTCAGCCCTTTCACCGCATTCGCGATGCGATCAAGGCGCGCGACCCGCGTGCGCTGGTGGAACCGGGTTTTCTCGAACTGATGCGCCCGACTTTCGATGAGGGCGTCGCCTGCCTGGTGGAGCAGGGCGCCAGCGAAATCATCGTGGTTCCCATCTTCATGGCGGCGGGCAGCCACGTGAAGAAGGACCTGCCGCGCCTTGCGGCGGATGCCATGGACCGCCACGAGGGACTGGTCATCGAACTCGCGGCGCCGGTGGGCGAGGCCGAGTCCGTGCTGGCGGCGATGGCCGACTACGCGCTCAATGCTCAGCCTGGGCCATAGCGGGGCAGGTCCCCAATGAAAAACGGGGGCCTCAAGCCCCCGTTGGCCGCAGATGGCGCGATTCAATACACGTCGTGCTGGGTGTTGTTGATATTGAACTTGCCGGTCGGCGTGATCAGCCTGGGATCCTTGATCACGGCCTTCAGCTTGCGCGTCTTGTCATCGACGATGACCAGCGCGGAGACCTTGTCCTTCGCGCTCCACACCGAGAACCAGACTTCGTCGCCGGCCATGTTGTACTCCGGCTGCACGATGCGCTTGGCGCCGTCATCCTTGATGTCCGCCCATTCGCCGATCGGCAGCACCTCGTATCCCTTGTCGAGATTCCTGATGTCGAACACGGCAATCGACTGGCTGTTGGCGGCTTCCGGATTGAGCGGCGTATCGATCCAGAGATTGGTCGACTTCGGATGGGTCTTGATGAACAGCGAACCGCCGCCCTGCGCCTTCAAGGTTTGCACCACGCGCCAGGCCTGATCCTTGTGCTTCTTCGGATCGGTCCCGATCAGGCTGACCGTCTCGTCGCCGAGGTGGCTGGTGGCCCACACCGGGCCGAACTTCGGATGAATGAAGTTGGCGCCGCGACCGGGGTGCGGCACCTTGCCCACGTCGACCAGGGCGGCCAGCTTGTCTTCCTTGGTATCGACCACGGCGATCTTGTTCGAGGCGTTGGCCGCGACCAGGAAATAGCGCCCGGTCGAATCCATGCCGCCGTCGTGGAGGAACTGCGCCGCATTGATGCTGGTGATCTTCAGGTTGGTCAGGTCCTTGTAGTTGACCACCAGGATCTTGCCGGTTTCCTTGGCATTGACGATGAACTCGGGGTTGTAGTGCGACGAGACGATCGCCGCCACACGGGGCTCGGGATGGTATTCCTGGGTGCCGACCACCATGCCGCGGGTGGACTCGATGCGCAGCGGCTTCAGCGTGTCGCCTTCCATGATGACGAACTGCGGCGGCCAGTAGGTGCCGGCAATCGCGTACTTGTCCTCAAAGCCCTTGAACTTGGAAGTTTCCACCGAGCGCGCTTCGAGTCCGACCTTGATTTCGGCCACGTTCGATGGTTCTTCCATCCACAGGTCGATCAGGTTGATGCGCGCATCGCGCCCGATGACATAAAGGTAGCGTCCGGATTGCGACATGCGCGAAATGTGCACCGCGTAGCCGGTCTTGAGGATCTTCACGATTTTCTTGGTCTTGCCGTCGATCAGGGCAATCTCGCCGGCGTCGCGCAGGGTGACGGAGAACAGGTTGCCGAGGTCGAGATTGTTCATCTTCTTTTTCGGGCGCTGGCTCGGCGGCACGCTGACCTTCAGCGAGGCCATCATTTCCTTCATGCCCCATTCCGGCGGCGTCGGCGGCTCCTGCTGGATGTAGCGCGCCATGAGGTCGACTTCGTCGTCGGTCAGTTCGCCCGAGGTGCCCCAGTTCGGCATGCCGCCGGGGGAGCCGTACTTGATGAAGACCTTCAGGTATTCCGTGCCGCTGACAATAGTCTTGTCGGTGGTCAGCGGCTTGCCGGTGGCGCCCTTGCGCAGCACGCCGTGGCAGCCGGCGCAGCGCTGGAAGTAGATGTTGGCGCCCTTCTGGAACTCCGCCTCGGTCATCGGCGGCGCCTTGGGATTGGCGTTCTGGTGGACTATCGCCGCACCGACGGGCGACGCGTCACCCGCCTGATAGCTCTTCTCCGACGGGCTTCTTTGTTCCTGGGTCTTCACCTGGGCCATGACCGCAGTCACTCCCAGCGTTAGCGCAATGATCAGCCCGGTTTTCCGCCAGGCTGCGAAATTGATTTTCTCCATAACCCCTCCTCTAATTTTGTTTATATGTGAATCAATTGTTTTTATTCTGATATCGGAAGGTGAGGGAGAACCGGTTTCGCTTCCTTGATGCGAATCAAGTTAATCTGGTACCGGGATAAACATTTGCCAGCGCCTAAGTTGGTTAATCGTTGAGGCAAAAAACGTTTAAGATCAATGTGTTTTGCGTCAAGCACGTGGTGGTGCGGATTACGGGAACATTCAGCGCAGGTATTGGGTGCGGAGACTTGAGTTTTTTGCATATAAGAATATACTAATATAAATGACGACACCGACCCGTTTCCTTCCCAAGGGCTCTCTCCTCCTCCCGACTGCCCTTGGTTTTCTGCTCGCCGGATTTCTTCCGGCGGGCAGCTCTTCTTTTGCGGCCGACGCGGCGTCGGCCAGTGTCATGGTGCAGCTGCGCGAAGTCGACCTGGGTTTCCCCGTCGAGGCCACGGTCGAGGCCGTGCATCAGGCCACGGTGGCGGGGCAGATCGCCGGCCGCATCCTCGAAGTTCGCGTCGATGCAGGGCAGCGCGTGAAGCAGGGCGAGCTCCTGATGCGCATCGACGCCCGCGAGGCGGCCGGTTCGGATGCCAGTGCCCGCGCCACATTGGCCCAGGCCGCGGCCGCCTATGAGCGCGCGAAAAATCTGCATGCGCAGAAGTTCATCAGCCAGGCGGCTCTTGACCAGGCCGCGGCGGCTTACAAGGGGGCACAGGGTGCAGCTGCCGCCTCCGGAGCCGGCGCCTCGCATGGCACGGTGACGGCGCCAATTGCCGGCGTGGTAGCCGAGCGCCATGTCGAGGCCGGTGAAATGGCGACGCCCGGCAAGCCGCTGGTCACGATCTTCGATCCCAAGGGCCTGCGAGTCATTGCCAGCCTGCCCCAATACAAGTTGGCTGAACTGAAGAAGTCGAGCCGCGCCCGCATCGAGTTTCCCGAAAGTGGCCGCTGGATAGACGTGCAGCGCGTCGAAATCCTGCCGACGGTGGATGCGCGCAGCCATACCGCCACGGCGCGACTCTACTTGCCGGAAAACGTC
>CAIZKA010000317.1 GCA_903933395.1 uncultured beta proteobacterium
AAACGCGGCCCGAGCACCATGAAGCAGAACTACTCGGGCAAGTGGCTGGCAACGGCCTGCAAATAAGAACCGGGCGCGCTAGTCCTGCTGACCGTAGCTGGCGAACTTCGCCAGCACGCGCGTCATTTCATCCTCAGGCAGGAGCTTCGGCGCGCCCAGTTGCAGCACGCGCCAGTACTGCTCGCAGAGGGTTTCCAGCTCCACTGCCAGGGCCAGCGCGTGATCGCAGTCGCGGCCGAATACCACCATGCCGTGATGCGCCATGAGGCAGGCGCAACGACCGTCGAGGGCGCCGATGATGGCATCCGACAATTCCTGGCTGCCGAAGGTGGCGTAGGCGGCGCAGCGGACATCGGCGCCGCCGAATCGCGCCACCATGTAATGGAAGGCGGGAACGCCCTTCTCCTGGCAGGCCAGGGCCGTGGCGAAGGGCGAATGCGTATGCACCACGGCACCGGCGCCGGGCCGTGCGGCGTAGATGTCACGATGAAAACGCCATTCCGAGGACGGTTTGCGCGGCCCGCCCGCCGTACCGTCAGCGCCGACTGAGACCATATCGGCGGATGTGCAGTCGTCGTAGGCCATGCCGGTCGGCGTGATGATGAAACCACCCGCGCAGCGCGCGCTGACATTGCCGGCGCTGCCGCGATTGATGCCGGAGGCGTTCATCGCTCGCGCCGTGGCCAGCACTTTGCCGGCAAGATCGGTATTCATGGCCGCCAATGCTCCAATTGGTCGGCAGCGGCGATGCCGCACTCGGAAATAATGCCGCTGATCAGTGCCGCCGGCGTCACGTCAAAAGCCGGGTTGGCGACCGGCACATCACCGGCGCCGAGTTCATCCGCGGCGCGCTCCTCGATCGGGATCTGCACGCCCGAGGGGCAGGCGAAATCAATGGTCGATAACGGCGCCGCGACGTAAAACGGCACGCCGTGGGCGCGCGCGGCGAGCGCCTTGAGATAGGTGCCGACCTTGTTCGCCGTGTCGCCGTTGGCGGCAATGCGGTCGGCGCCGACGACGACCAGGTCGACCCTGCCCTGCATCAGCAGCAGCCCAGCGGCGTTGTCGGCGATCAAGGTATGCGGCACGCCGGCTTCCGCAAGTTCCCAGACGGTAAGCAGGCCCTGGTTGCGCGGGCGGGTTTCGGATACCCAGACATGAAGCGGCATGCCCGCCGCATGCGCGGCATACACCGGCGCCAGCGCCGTGCCGTGTTCAACCGTTGCGAGGCGGCCTGCGTTGCAGTGAGTCATGACATTGACTATCGCAGGCGCAGCCTGCCCGAAATAGTCACCCCCTTGCCGGGGAAGGGGGCTGGGGGGAAGGCCCATCTTTTTGCCAAGGGCAGCATGGATTGCCGCCAATAGCGACAATCCATGCTGCCCTATGGCGGCGTTAGCCGCCTTGTCTTCGGTGGCGATGGCGCGGGCTTCATTCCAGGCGACGTCGCGCCGTGTCGCCGGCGCCGACTCTTGAACTACGCGGCGCATGCGCGCCAGCGCCCAGTGCAGATTGACAGCGGTCGGCCGTGTCGCCGCCAGCGTTTCGATCACGTGCTGCAGGCGGGCATCGCCGGCATCACCGGCCAGCCCGAGCGCCACGCCGTAGGCGGCGGTGGCGCCGATCAGCGGCGCGCCGCGCACCTGCATGACGCGAATGGCATGAGCGGTATCCTCCAGTGAAGCCAGGCGCAGCATCACGGCTTCGCGCGGCAGGCGCGTCTGATCGAGGATCAGAAGGCCGTCGCCTTCTTCGATCAGCGTTGGCCAGCGCGTCGCCACCGATTTAACTCAGCTTGCCGTGACAGTGCTTGTACTTCTTGCCGCTGCCGCAGGGACAGGAGTCGTTGCGGCCGACCTTGGGCGTGTGCCGCTCAACCGGCTGCGCCGGCTTGGGCGCGGCCGCACCCAGCGCTTCGTCGTAGTCGGCATGGTGGTACTGCACGTTCTCGAGCTGCGGCGGTGCTTCGACCTCTTCGATCTGCTCCTCGCTGCGCACTTCGACGGTCAGCAGGAGCTTGGAGACTTCGCTGCGCACCGTCTGCAGCAGGCCTTCGAAAAGCTCGAAGGCCTCGCGCTTGTATTCCTGCTTCGGGTTCTTCTGCGCATAGCCGCGCAGGTGGATGCCCTGGCGCAGGTGATCCAGCGCGGAAAGGTGCTCGCGCCAGTGGGTATCGAGGCTTTGCAGCATGACATTGCGTTCGAAGCCCGACCAGGCGGCGGCATCGACACTGCCGATCTTTTCGGCGTAGGCGGCGTCGCCCGCATCCAGCAGGCGCTTCAGTATGTCGTCATCGCCGAGCTGCGGTTCGGCCTTGATCCACTCGCCGACCGGCAGCTTGAGATGCAGCTCGGCCGCCAGCGAGGTTTCCAGACCGCCGACATCCCACTGCTCCTCGACGCTTTCGGCCGGTATGTAGAGGCGGAAGGTATCGTGGATCTGGCCCTGGCGCATGGCCGTAATGGTCTCGGCGATGTCCGCGCTGTCGAGCAGTTCGTTGCGCTGCTGGTAGATCACCTTGCGCTGGTCGTTGGAGACGTCGTCGTATTCGAGCAGCTGCTTGCGGATGTCGAAGTTGCGCTGTTCCACCTTGCGCTGCGCCGACTCCAGCGAACGGCTGACCAGCGGATGCTCGATGGCCTCGCCCTCGGGCATCTTGAGGCGCACCATGATGGTGTTGAGTCGCTCGCCGGCGAAGATCTTGAGCAGCGAGTCATCCAGCGCCAGGTAGAAGCGCGATGAGCCCGGATCGCCCTGGCGTCCGGAACGGCCGCGCAACTGGTTGTCGATGCGGCGCGACTCGTGGCGTTCGGAACCGATGATGTGCAGGCCGCCGGCGGCCAGCACCTGGTCGTGCACCTTCTGCCACTCGGCCTTGAGCGCAGCGGTGCGGCCGGCCTTCTCTTCCGGCGTCAGGGCTTCGTCATCGCGGATGGCGTTGGTCGGCTTTTCGATGTTGCCGCCGAGCACGATGTCGGTGCCGCGACCGGCCATGTTGGTGGCAATGGTGATCATGCCGGGGCGGCCGGCCTCGGCGACGATCTCGGCTTCACGCGCGTGCTGCTTGGCGTTGAGCACCTGGTGCGGCAGCTTTTCCTTCTGCAGCAGGCCGGAGAGCAGTTCGGAATTCTCGATCGACGTGGTGCCGACCAGCACCGGCTGGCCGCGCTCGTGGCAGGCACGGATGTCGGCGATGATCGCCTGGTATTTTTCCGGCGCCGTGCGGTAGATCTGGTCGTTCTCGTCCTTGCGGATCATCGGCCGGTTGGTCGGTATCACCACGGTTTCCAGGGCGTAGATCTGGTGGAATTCGTAGGCTTCGGTATCCGCCGTGCCGGTCATGCCGGAGAGCTTGCCGTACATGCGGAAATAGTTCTGGAAGGTAATCGAGGCCAGGGTCTGGTTCTCGGACTGGATCGCAACGCCTTCCTTGGCCTCGACCGCCTGATGCAGACCGTCCGACCAGCGCCGGCCCGTCATCAGACGGCCGGTGAACTCGTCGACAATGACCACTTCGCCCTCCTGCACCACGTACTGCTGATCGCGATGGTAGAGGTTGTGCGCGCGCAGAGCGGCGTAGAGGTGGTGGATGAGCAGGATGTTGGCCGGCTCGTACAAACTGCTGCCCTCGGTCAGCATCCCCAGACGTGCCAGGATCTCCTCGGCCTTTTCGTGACCGGCTTCGGTCAGCAGCACCTGGTGCGACTTGAGATCGACCGTGTAATCCCCGGTATCGACCTCGCCCTCGCTCTTTGCCGCTTCGCCCTTGGTCAAGAGCGGCGGCACCGCATTCATGCGCACATAGAGTTCGGTGTGGTCTTCGGCCTGGCCCGAAATGATCAGCGGCGTGCGGGCCTCGTCGATGAGGATCGAATCCACTTCATCGACGATCGCGTAGTTCAGGCCGCGCTGCACACGCTCATCGGCCGAGTACACCATGTTGTCGCGCAGGTAGTCGAAGCCGAATTCGTTGTTGGTACCGTAGGTGATGTCCGCGGCATAGGCGGCCTGCTTTTCGTCGTGCGGCATTTGCGAGAGGTTGATGCCGACCGAAAGACCAAGAAAGCGGTAGATGCGCCCCATCCACTCGGCGTCGCGCCTGGCCAGGTAATCATTGACGGTGATCAGATGCACGCCCTTGCCGGGAATCGCATTCAGGTACACCGCCAGCGTCGCCGTCAGGGTCTTGCCCTCGCCGGTGCGCATTTCGGCGATCTTGCCGTAATGCAGGACCATGCCGCCGACCAGTTGCATGTCGAAATGGCGCATGCCCAGGACCCGACTGCTGGCCTCGCGGACAACGGCGAAGGCCTCCGGCAGCATGTCGTCCAGCGCCTCGCCCTTCGCGTGGCGGCCGCGGAACTCATCGGTCTTTGCCAGCAGGGCCTCGTCCGACAGCTTGGCAGTGGCGGCTTCAAGCGCGTTGATGCGGGTGACAGTCTGGGAATACTGCTTGATCAGCCGCTCATTGCGGCTGCCGAAAATCTTCTTGAGGAGACCGGTGATCATGGGGTACGCAGCCGCAAATCGGCCGGGAAAAGCAAAGCGGCGATTTTAGCATGCGGGGAGGCCAGCCTCCCCTGCCGCTCAGTGTCGATGCGCGACTTGCTTCTGGCCCGCCTGCGCCATGCGCAGGAAGCGGTCCGGGTTCTGCGCCAGACCGCGAATGCGGACTTCGAAATGCAGGTGCGGTCCGGTGGAACGCCCGGTGGAACCCACTTCGGCAATTTTCTGGCCGCGTTTGACCAGTTGTCCCACCTTGACCACGATTTTCGACGCATGGGCGTAACGCGTGGTCAAGTCCTTGCCGTGATCTATTTCCACCATATTGCCGTATTGCGGATGGCGCTCCGCGCTGATGACGACTCCCGCGGCCGCGGCGCCGACGCTGGTACCCGGTGTCGCGACAAAATCCACGCCCTCGTGCATCGCCCGCTCGCCGGTGAAGGGATCGACCCGCCAGCCATAGGTCGAGGCATTCCATTGGGCTTCCACCGGCAGGCTGGTGGGGAGCAGGCTCTTCCTGATCCTGTCCTCGAGCAACTGCGATTCGATCATGGAAATCGCATCGGATTTGGCTTCGACCTGGTGCGCCAAGGCGTCCACCGCCCGCTGCAGTTCGGTTGCCGACATCGCGGCCGGGAGCACCAACGGGCCGCCGCGACCTGCCGACTTGGCCTCGAAGGCCTTCAGGTCCTGGGGCTTGACGCCCGCCATGCCCGCCAGGCGCTCGCCAATGGTGTCAAGGCGCAGCAACTGCGCCTGCATTTCGCCCAGCTTTATCGCCATGGCGTTGAGGTTTTCACGGACGAAGTCCTTGGAGCGCTGGGATTCTTCGGCATTCATCACGCGCAGCAGATCCTGCAGGAAGGGCAGGCGGATTTCCGCAGCGTGGCGGACGGTGATATAGGAAAAAAACGACGACAACACAAGGACCGAGCCAAACATGGCCCCCGCGAAAAGAACTGCATGACCCCAGTTCAGGGTAATGCTTCTTGCGGTTGCCAGCCGGTCAGAGACGAGAATAATATGCATCCCTTCCCTCCCCTCAGGTTCGTTTCAGTTTCGGCATGACGATCAGCCACCACTGAAGCTTAATTTTCGATGACATCGCGCAGCCTCCAGGAACATCTTGCCTCCGGCGACAGCATGGCGCGGCTTGCAGCCCACGCCCAACGTCTGCTCCAATTCCAGCGTCTTCTGGAAGCTGCGCTGCCGGCGGCGCTGAGGCCGTATGCCCGGGTAGCCAACTTCCGTCTGGGGAAACTTCTTATCCACGCAGAGAACGGCGCGGTCGCCGCGAAGATCCGTCAGTTCGGACCCAGTCTCGCCAGCGAGTTATGTTACAAGGAGATGAAGGTTACTCAAATTGAGGTCCGAGTGCAAGCCCGAAACCCTTCAACGCCACGCTTGCCGCACAAAAGACCCGAGCTGCCTGGATCTAAGCAGAAGCAAGGACTAACTACGCTGGCGCAGGAGCTGCCCGTCGAGTCGCCGTTGAAGGCTGCACTCGAGCGTCTTCTGCACAGCATCAAAGAATGATCAGCCGTTCGGCGGCCATCAGCACCAGGACCACCAGCACGAAAATCAGCGCGGCCTTGGCGACGCGGGCTGACAGGACAAGGTAACGCCGGTCGCGGGTAAACAACCAGGCAACGAGCCCGCTGCCAATGGTGATCGCCGTGAGTATGCCGACGATCCTGAGCAGCAGCATGAAGAAGCCCTAGGCCAGTTGTGGATACAGCCGGGCGATGCTGCCCGGCGCGTCCTCGGCGCGCTGGAAACTGGCCAATTCCCAAGCCGATGCGTCCGCCAGCAGGGCGCGCAACAGCTGGTTGTTCAGCGCGTGGCCCGACTTGTGGGCCGAAAAGGCCGCGAGCAAGGGGTGGCCGGCGAGGTAGAGATCGCCGATGGCGTCGAGGATCTTGTGCTTGACGAATTCGTCGGCGTAACGCAGGCCGTCACTGTTGAGAACCCGGTATTCGTCCATCACGATGGCGTTTTCCAGGCTACCGCCCAATGCCAGGCCCTGATCGCGCATGGTTTCGACGTCCTGCATGAAGCCGAAGGTGCGCGCCCGCGCCACTTCGCGCAGGTAGGATTGATCGGCAAAATCAATTCTGGCGCGCGAACCGGCGCGATCTACCGCCGGGTGGTTGAAAACAATCGAGAAGTCGAGGCTGAAACCGTCGTAGGGCGACAGCTTCGCCCATTTGTCGCCTTCTTTCACTTCTACGGTCTTCAGTACACGGATGAACTTCTTCGCCGCGTTCTGCTCCTCGATGCCGGCCGACTGCAGCAAAAACACGAAAGGTGCCGCCGAGCCGTCCATGATCGGCAATTCGGCCGCGTCGACATCAATATAGATGTTGTCGATGCCGAGTCCGGCCAGTGCCGACATCAAGTGCTCGACCGTAGCCACCTTGACCCCGTCCTTTTCCAGGCAGGAGGCCAGCCGGGTATCGCCGACGCCGAAGGGGTCAGCCTTGAGGTCGACCGGTGAGGCCAGATCGACGCGACGAAACACAACCCCGGTGTCCGGCTGCGCCGGCCGCAGCATGAGCGTTACCTTGGCCCCGGAGTGGAGACCGACGCCGGTAGCCTTGACGACTGATTTCAGGGTGCGCTGACGAAGCATGGTGTGGTAAGGAGTGCAGTAATGGTGCGTAGCGGAAATTTTACCACGCAAGCCCGGCCAGACGGGAGGAGGCGCCCGCCTGACCGGTTGCGGAAGCCGGAATCTCAGAGCATGTGAAGAAATCGTAGCGAGCGGGCCGCAGCGGGGTGCGGCCGGAGCGCAGCTACCGGAATGTACGTTTCTGTACATGAGGATAGCGAGCACCGCCCAAGCCCCGATCCGGCACGCGCAGTAGATTTATTCACAGGCTCTCAGTCCGACTGGCGGCGCAGAAAGGCCGGGATATCGTACTTGTCCACCCCGGAGGCCGCCATCGCATCCGCCTGGGCGTTGCGGGGTGCGGAACCGCGGACGCTGCTGGTGACGCTGGACAGATCGATCGGCCCCTGGCTGCCGGCATCGAAAACCTGGAGATTGTCGGTGCCGGTACGCAGGCCCAGGGTTTCGACCACGTGCATGACCGGCTTGGCTTTCTCGGACGAGGCGACGATGCCCAGACCGGTCGCGACCACGGTGACCCGCAGTTGGTCTTCCATGCCTTCGTCGAACACGGTACCGCAGATCACGGTAGCCTCGGGGGCGGTGTATTGGCGGATGGTTTTCATCACCTCCTTGTACTCCTTCAGGCCCAGAGTACTGCTGGCAGTGATGTTGACCAGCACGCCGCGCGCGCCCGACAGCTCGATGCCCTCGAGCAGCGGGCTGGCCACCGCACCCTCGGCGGCGATACGGGCGCGATCGACCCCGGCGGCAATCGCGGAACCCATCATGGCCTTGCCCATCTCGTGCATCACGGTGCGCACATCCTCGAAGTCAACGTTGACCAGGCCGGGCACGTTGATGATCTCGGCGATGCCGCCCACCGCGTTGCGCAGGACGTTGTCGGCCGTCTTGAAGGCTTCGAGATAGCTGATTTCCTCGCCGAGAACTTCCTCGAGCTTCTCGTTGAGGATCACGATCAGCGAATCGACGTGCTTGGCAAGCTCGGCCACGCCTTCTTCCGCCACGCGCTTGCGCCTGCCTTCGTATTCGAAGGGCTTGGTCACCACCGCGACGGTCAGAATGCCCAGGTCCTGCGCCACCTCGGCCACCACCGGACCGGCGCCGGTGCCCGTGCCGCCGCCCATGCCGGCCGTGATGAAGACCATGTGTGCGCCGCGCAACGCATCGGCGATGCGTTCGCGATCCAGCATGGCCAGTTCGCGGGCCTTTTCCGGCTTGCCGCCTGCGCCGAGTCCCGGCCCGAGCTGCAATTTGATGTGCGCGTCGCTTTTCTTGAGCGCCTGCGCATCGGTGTTGCAGCAGATGAATTCCACTCCGCTGACGCCCTCGCGGATCATGTGATCGACCGCGTTGCCGCCGGCGCCACCGACACCGACGACCTTGATCACCGTCGTGTTTGACTCCGCTTCCTGTGCCCCTACTTCCTCAAGTTCAAACATTTTCGCCTCCTTTAAAGACCAACAACATCAAAAATTTCTGGAAAACCACGTCCGCATCCGTGCCAGAACCTGCCCGAAACTCTTGGGACTTTGCACCTTCATGCCACGGTGGCGCTGCGCCACCCCTTCCAGCAACAAACCCATCGCCGTGGAGTAGCGCGGATTGCGCACGTAATCGCGCAAATTGCCGTCGTAATGCGGCATCGACAGCTTCACGGTAGTGTGAAAAATCTCCTCGCCCAGTTCGGCCATACCCGGCATCTGGGCGGCCCCGCCAGTCAGCACGATGCCGGCGCGCAGCAGGCGCTCCTTGCCGCTGCGGTGGAGTTCCTCCTGTACCTTCTGGAAGATCTCCTCGACGCGCGGCTGAATGAAGCCGGCCAGGGTCTGGCGCGACAGTTGGGTGGCCGGGCGGTCGCCGACGCCGGGCACCTCTATCATGTCTTCCGCATTGGCCAGTTGCTGCAGGGCGACGCCGTAACGGATCTTGATGTCCTCGGCATCCTGGGTCGATGTGCGCAGGGCGATGGCAATGTCATTGGTCAGCTGATCGCCGGCAATCGGGATCACCGCGGTATGGCGGATCGCACCCTGCACGAAGACCGCGACATCGGTAGTGCCGCCGCCGATATCGACGAGGCAGACGCCGACATCCTTTTCATCTTCGGTCAGCACGGCATAGCCGGAGGCCAGCGGTTGCAGCACCAGATCGACCACTTCGAGTCCGCAGCGGTGTACGCACTTGACGATGTTCTGCACCGCGGTCACCGCTCCGGTGACCAGATGCACCTTGACGTCCAGCCGCCGCGCATCCATGCCGATGGGTTCCTTCACCCCGTCCTGGCCATCGACGATGAACTCCTGCACCAGCGTGTGCAGGATCTGGTCGTCGGCCGAGATGGACGTCGCGTTGGCGGCCTCGATGGCGCGCTCGACATCGATCTGGGTGACTTCCTTGTCCCGCACCACGGTCATGCCCATGGAGTCCTTGCTCTTGATGTGGCTGCCGGCAATCCCGGTATAGACCTCGCGCACCTTGCAGCCGGCCATCATTTCGACCTCGGCGATCGCCCGCGAGATCGAATTCACCGTCGCCTCGATGTTGATCACCATGCCGCGCTTCAAGCCGCTGGACACCTGGGTGCCGATGCCGATGATGCCCAGCCTCCCTTCGGCATCGAGTTCGCCGACGATGGCAACGATCTTCGAGGTGCCGATGTCGAGGCCGACGATCAGGTCGCGCTTCGCTTCCTTGCTCATGACTGTCCTGCCCCCTTCGGCCGCAGTGCGAATCCGTTGGGATAACGCATATCCACCGCACCGATACTCTGCAGGCGGCTCCTGGCAGTCCCGCTCACCGCTGCGTAGTGACTCGTGAAACGGCTCAGCCGCTCGGTCAACGGATGCCTGGCCTGGTCGCGCCCGAGTTCCAGCAGTACGCCATCGTCGAGCTTGATCTGCCAGGCCTCGCGCGCCGAAAGATGCACTGCCACCGGCTTGAGTTCGATGCCGCCCAGACTGTCGCGGAACTCCTCGTAGCGCGCCAGCACGCGGGGCGCCGACCCCTCGGGGCCGGTGAAGACCGGCAGTGCGTCCCGTGTCGAGGCCATGAATACCTCGCCGCGCGTGCTGACCAGGCGCGGCTCGCCCTCCTGCGGGGTCCAGCGCGCGGCAGCGCGATGTTCTTCGAGCTTCAGTTCGATACCGTCCGGCCATAGCCGGCGCACGGAGGCGGAACGCACCCAGGGCATGCGCTCGAATGCCGCCTGTGCCGTTTCCAGATTCACCGTGAAAAAGTTTCCGGACAGCACGTTGCGCGCCGTGTATTCGACCTGTGCCGGGGAAACCTGGTCCAGCGGCGTCGCCACCACCAGTTGCCGCAGCGGAAACACCGGCAGGCGCTGCAGCGCCATGACACCGGCCCATGCCAGCAGCGCACCGCCGGCCAGCAGCAGCACGTCGGCCAGCAGGTTGATCAACACCGGGCGATCCCAGAAGCCGTCGCCGCCGTTGCGCTCCTGCCGACTGTTGCCTTTCGAGTTGCCGCGCGCC
>CAIZKA010000318.1 GCA_903933395.1 uncultured beta proteobacterium
CGTGTACATCGCCCGCGGCTCAGGCGGGCCGATATCGACGGCATAGCGCGCCGCGCCGAAATCCAGCAGCACCGGGCTGCCGTCGGTGCGCAGCCAGATATTGGCCGGCTTGATGTCCAGGTGCAGCAGGCCGCAGCCATGAACCTCGCCGAGACCATCGAGTGCGCCGGTAAACATCGTGCGCAGGAACGGCTCCGCCAGCCTGCCGCGATACCCTCGAATGTAATCGCGCAGCGTCTGGCCGGTTTCGAAGCGCATGACCAGATAGACCGTCTCGTTGGCGCGGAAAAAATTCAGCACGCGCACCACATTGGGATGGTCCAGCCCGGTCAGCGCGCGCCCCTCTTCGAAAAACAGCTTCAGGCCGTGATTGAATTCCGCCTGGAATTCGGGGGGGATGACCGGCGCGACCTGTCCTTCGCCGCGCAAGGGCACCGCATTGGGCATGTATTCCTTGATCGCGACCGGCGTGCCGGCGGCATCGTGCGCCAGATAGACGATCGAAAAGCCGCCGACCGAAAGCTGGCGCTCGAAGCGATAGCCTTCAAGCTCGTAACCGGCAGGCAGTGGCTGGTTGTTCTGCGAAAACACGGCGGGGGATGTCGGAACGGGTTATATACTTCCGCAATTTTCCTTGTTCGCCCCCTCGCTGTAAACCATTGCTTTCAGCGACGGCAACGGAGACTCCCAAAAATCATGATCCACAGCATGACCGGATATGCCGCCGCCAGCCGCGACTTGGGCAGCGCAGTACTGAACCTCGAGATCAAGAGCGTCAATTCGCGCTACCTCGACATCGGCTTTCGCCTGAACGAAGACCTGCGCTTCCTCGAAATGCCGCTGCGCGAAAAAATCACCGAACGCATCGCGCGCGGCAAGATCGAAATGCGCGGCTACCTGCTGGCGCAGCCGGCACAGGGCGCCGCGGCGCGCCAGCGCGCGCCCGATGCGGCGCTGCTGGCCGAACTGGGCAAACTCGACGCCGCAGTGCGCGGCGCCCTGCCGCAGGCCGCCCCGCTGTCGGTGGCCGAAGTGCTGCGCTGGCCCGGCGTGCTGGGCGACGACTCGATCGGCACGGAGCAACTGCAGGCGGCGGCGCAGGAACTGTTCGCCGGCCTACTCGGCGAGTTCATCGCCAGTCGCGAACGCGAAGGCGCCAAGCGGGCCGACGTCCTGCGCGACCGCGCCGCCCGCATGCGCGAGCGCATCGCCGCCGCCGAGCCGCTCCTGCCGGCGGCGCTGGCCGCCTACCGCGAACGCCTGGCGGCCAAGCTGCGCGAAGCCGTGGCCAACCTCGACGAGGACCGCATCCGCCAGGAAGTCGGCGTATTCGCCGCCAAAATCGACGTCGCCGAGGAAATCGCGCGGCTCATCACGCACATGGACGAACTCGACCGCGTCCTGAAAAAGGGCGGCGCGGTCGGCAAGCGGCTGGATTTCCTGATGCAGGAACTCAACCGCGAAGCCAATACCCTTTCATCCAAGTCGGTCTCCGCCGAGGTCACCGCCATTGCGCTGGACCTCAAACTGCTGATCGAGCAGATGCGCGAGCAGGTACAGAACCTGGAGTAGCCTTTCAGCTCGTATCAGGCCAAACCAAAATGCGCCGCTGGTTGTGAAATAGAGGCGGGAAGC
>CAIZKA010000319.1 GCA_903933395.1 uncultured beta proteobacterium
AGAGGGTGGGAGAAACCTCCACGTCGCCGACCCGGACCGGCGGCGGCGAGGGGAAGGCGACCACCTCCGCCGTAGTCTGGGTCTCTGCAGCTTCTTCGGGTACAGCTTCTTCCGGCGCAGCTTCTTCGGGTGCAACTTCTTCCGGCGGTGCTTCTTGCGGAATGGCTTCTTCCGCTGCCGCCTGCTCGATAGTCGGCGCCGGCGGTACGGCGACTGCGGCGTCGACGTCCTCCGCGCCACCCAGGAGCTGGCAGCGGCGAACCAGTTCGGCATAGTCGAAATGTCGGCCGCCGCTGCTTTCCAGCTGGGCGACCCAGGCCTTGAATATTCCGGCAGCGAGGTCGAGCATTTCCAGCAGCGGTGCCGTCGCGGGGCGCGTTTCATGCAGCCAGGCGTTGAGCACCTGCTCCACGGCCCAGCCCGCTTCGCCCAGATCCGTGAGGCCGACCATGCGGCCGCTGCCCTTCAGCGTATGGAAGCTGCGACGCACCGTGACCAGCGCTTCATGGTCGCCCGGTGTGGCGTGCAGCTGCGGCAGTTGCTGATCGATGGTGGCCAACACTTCGTTGGCTTCCTCGAGGAATATACCCAGCAGCTCGGCATCGAGGTCTTCCTCGCTGGATTCCATCATGCGTGTGGTTTCTGCCGATGGGGCCGGGGCTTCGACCGGCGCCACGACGGGTTCCGGCGGGAGCTTGGCGGGTGCTTCGAAACCCTCCACTTCGAAGTCCGGCAGTACCTCTTCAGGCGCTGGCTCCGGTGCAACTGGAAGCACTTCAAGGGCAGGGGCAAGTTCTTCTGCGTCCGGTGCAACCGCTTCCGGCAGCGCAGGCACGGGCGGTGTCACCGCCATCAGCACAACCGGCTCGGCTTCTTCGTGGATGGCTTTCGGCGCAGGCGGCGGTTCTAGGATGGCGTCGATATCGGCAGCGCCGCCTTGCAGCTGGGTGACAAAAAAGCCCAGTGCGGAAAGCTTTTTCGCGACTTCTTCGAAGTCATTGGCTTGCGGCGTGAAGCCCGATTCGGCGAAACGCTCGATCTCGCGTGCGCATTCGCTCAGCACCTCATTCGCACGGTCCTGACCCAACACCATCAGCGCACCCTGGATCTGGCGGATCGGCTGCGTCAGCGCCGCCAGCGTGGATTGGCGCGAGGGGTCGCGGAAATAGGCATCCAGGGTCGTTTCGATGGCCCCGAGGTTGGCGCGGATTTCGCGCGCCACCGATTCGAGCAGCAGGCGTTCCTGCGCCCGGCGCGACATGGCGTCGAGGTGCGGCAGGTCCATCATGCCGAGTTCTTCGCCGCGTCCGACGGCGACGAGGCGATTGATGACGGTATCCGTGGCGTGCACGAACTCGGCATCCAGCGTCTGGAAATTTTCCAGTGCGGATTCGGCGAGCAGCAGTGCGGTGGCGACTTCCAGCGCCATGCTCTCGTTGTGCCGGGCCGGGTCGCGGCGCAACTGGTCGGTCTGCTCGAGTATGGCCGCGGTCAGCCGCGCGTAATCCGGCTGCGCGGTGGCGGCGCCCTCTTCGGCGATCTTCGCGACGCGCTCGTGAAAAGGCGGCAGCGCGGCGACGGTGCCGGCGCAAAGCCTGTTCCAGTCATCCTTGGCGGCCGCCAGCAATTCACGCAGGCGGCGCACGATGGGCAGCAGTCGCTCGGTCTCGGAGGGCGTTGCGGTGGGCACCATGCCGTCCAGGCGGTAGGCGGCACGCACGATGGCCAGGGGTTCGCCGCCGGCGGTGGCACAGGCCGCCAGATAAAGCGCCTCGCGCAGTTGCTGCTCGTTCGCTTCGGCGCTGGTCTCTAAGAATTTCTTGATATGCGCACCGAGGCGCATGGCAAACATCTTTGCTTGCGTCGGGTCAGGCAGGCCGCCGGCGGCCAGCGCGTCGAGCACGCCCAGCGTAATCCACCAGTAGGCGCGGGCGGCCGGGGTGCTGCGCGTCATTTCGATCATCGCCACCGAAACCTTCATCTCGGTGATGCCCTTGGGATCGTTCTTGAGCCACTTCAGGAGGCCGCGTTCAAAACCCAGGCGCGCCGCCTTGAGCCGCGCCGCGAGCGCTTCGGCGGTCAGCGCCGGGAGATCCTTCTCGCGCTTGGGCGGACGTTGGGTGAGATCGGGGAAAAACAGGGCCGCCGGTCCCGACGCCAGTTGTCCGCGCGCTACCGTCATCGCGCGGTAGGGCGCAAAAAGTTTCAGCGGCTGGTCGGGATGGCCGGCCATCAGGTCGTCGAGATAGCCGCGCAGTGCGGCAAACCCGCCCTGGGCCGCTTCGATGGCGGCCGCCGTATCCGGCGCGCTGCCATCGGTCAATGCCGCGAGCAACTGCTCTATGGCGCCGGCAAATTCGGTAATGCCTTCCAGCCCGACGATGGCCAGAGCGCCATGGGCCTGGTGCATGGCGGCGCACGCCTTCTTCAGCTCCTCGCCCGACGGGTTGGCGGCGTGGGCGGCAAGACTCTGTCCGGCGCGCTCGAGTGCAAGGTCGATTTCTCCCTTGACCCAGGACAGCGGCCCGATGTCGAGATCCATGCTCATGAAAAGTGATTCGTCACGCCGTGGTTGGTCGGTTTTTTATTCACACTTTGAAACCCGAGACCGAACCTTTAAGTTCGACAGCGAGTTCGGTCAGTTCGCCAATCGACACGGCGGTCTGTTGCGTGCTCGCAGTGGTCTGGCCGGTGATGCGCAGAATGTCCTGCATCGAACCCGCCACCTTCGTGGCGATGTCGGCCTGAGCCTGGGTGTCGGTCGAGATCGCCTGAATCAGGCGGGCAAGATCCTGCGACACGCTGGAGATTTCGTTCAGCGCCCGGCCCGCGGCATCGGACAGCTTGGCCCCTTCAACCACGCCTTGCGTCGAGTGCTCCATGGCGGCCACGGCATCGTGCGTGTCGGTCTGAATCGTCTTGACGATGGCCGCAATCTGCTTGGTCGCTTCGGCGGAGCGTTCGGCCAGTCGCTGCACTTCTTCCGCCACCACCGAGAAGCCGCGGCCGGCTTCACCCGCAGACGCCGCCTGGATGGCGGCGTTCAGGGCCAGCACGTTGGTTTGTTCGGTAATGTCCGAGATCAGTTCCACGATTTCGCCGATCTCCTGCGAGGATTCGCCGAGCCGCTTGATCCGCTTCGAGGTCTCCTGGATCTGGGTGCGGATTTCGTTCATGCCCGAGATCGAGTTCGACACCGCCGCCGCGCCTTTTTGCGCCGCTTCGAGCGACGCGTTGGCCACGCGGGCCGACTCCAGCGCCGAGGAAGACACCGTCTTCATCGAGTTGGCCATCTCGAGAACGGCCGCGTTGGCGCCCATGATTTCGGCCGACTGCACCTTGGTGGCGGCAAGCAGGTCGTTGGAGGTGCTTTGCGCGGCGTTCGAGGCGCTGGTCACGCGCAAGGCGGCATCGTTGATGCGCCGAACCAGCACGGCGAGTTCTTCGACGGTGTAATTCACCGAGTCGGCAATGGCCCCGGTGATGTCCTCGGACACCGTGGCGCGGACCGTGAGGTCGCCGTCGGCAAGATCGCCCATTTCGTTCATCAGCCGCAAAATGGCGCCCTGCGTTGCGTCCTTGTCGGCCTCGGCCATGCGGCGCTGGTGATCGGCTTCACCGCTGCGGCGCTGACCTTCGTCGTTGAAGGCCTTGACCATGAGCACCAGCATCAGCAGGGCGAGCGAACCGAAAAGGGAGGCAGCGATGGACGAAGCGTCCTGGTCGGTGATCTCATGCTCGTAGGCATGGATCAGTTCCTCGGCACTACCCGACATGTTGCGGAAACCGGCGAAGAGACCGGCGCTGGCGTTCCGTGCGCGGGACAGCGGCTTGAGGTCGCCTGACAGGCTGACGACTGCCGCCTGCGCCGGTTTCAGGGCCTGGGCCAGCGCGGAGTCGGCGGGAACCTGCTCGGTCACCGCGGCAATGTCCTTGGCCAGTTGGGCCGCCACGGCCTCGTCGAAGCCCGGTGCCCAGGCCAACTGGACAGCAGCGACCCGGATGCGCTCGGTCAGGAAGGGCAGTTTGCCGCCGGCGGACTCCGCGGCATCCGTGATCGCCTTGCCCCGCCCCACCAATTCCGTGGCCAGGCGATTGATCGCGACGAGGCGGTTCTCCTGCGCCAGGAGAAGGGTGATGATCTCGTTCTGCTTGGACCAGTTGTCGCGCAGGGAGTCGAGTGCGGGCCGTGCTTCGAGGCTGGTGGCCGCGACCTTGACGCCCTTGACTTCGCCGCCTTCGACCAGGTTTTCGAGCAGCTTGCCAAGGCTGTCGCGCGTGTCGCGCAGCTCGGTGAAGGCTTCCTTTTGTCCCTGCATGGCATTCACGACGGCCTTGGGAATCTGCTGGGCCAGGGGAGGGATGTGGCTGGCGATGGACAGATACGCGGTGCCCCGGGCCGTGGCCTGGACCTGCATGAAGATCGAGGCAATGGCGATCAGCAGGCTGATCAGAAAAATCGTGCCGAGGATCCGGAACTGGGTCTGGATATCCAAATGGCCGATCAGGGGCAGCTTGTTGCCCCGGCTGCCGCGGCGCTCCACCAAGGGCGCCCCGCCTGCCGCCGGTGCCCGGGGTGTCGAATGGCTGCGGCGGTCGAGTGTCGGCAGTTTGAAGGGAAGCTTGAATGCCATGACGAGTCCTTTGCGGAACGCTCAGAGAGCGATATCGAGGTAAGTGGGGTCGGCCAGCAGCGGCGGGATGCGCAACTGGGTCCAGATTTGGTCTTGGGGATCCTTGAAGCGGCCGCCGAGCCAGGGCGCCGTGTCACCGGCGCCGACTCTTGCCTCGCCCGTCGCGTGCATCTGCATCTGCGGACGCAGGCCCAGGGCGCGACGCACCAGCAAGGCGCTGTTGACGCCATGCCGCGCACCGATCAGCAGCAGTCGTGCCTGGGCATTGATCGGTGTCGGCGCGCCGCCGCGCCAGGCGGAAAAATCCACCACGCCATACAGCACGCCGCGGATGTTGGCGATGCCGGCAAACCATGGTTTGGTCAGGGGGGCGGGCGTGAGCGGCGGCAGGGGCGTGACTTCACCCGAGTCGGCAAGGTCGATCAGCCAGTGGCTGCCGCCGGGAAGCTCATCAGATCCGGATTCGATGCCGAGCAGGGCCTGCGCGCCCTCTCCTCGCCGCGCGGACACGAGCCGCTCGGAGAGGCCCTGCTGGAACTCACGCAGACTGATGCGCTTGGCCATGGTGTAAACGTGTAATTGCAGTATAGGTCGCTGGTGGTATCGAGCGCAGCGAGCCATTTAGGAACCCCCCGTGAGGGGGGCGAAGGGGGGTGGGCCGAGTTTGCCCGACCAAGGCATGACAAGGGTGCGCGCGTTTCATGATTTGCGGGTGGTTGTCGAAGCCATGTGGTTTACCCGAGCGCGGCGATCTTGGCCAGCAGGGCTGGGCCATCCACCGGCTTGGTGACGTAATCCTGGGCGCCCTGGCGCATGCCCCAGAGCTTGTCGGTTTCCTGGTTCTTGGTGGTGCAGATGATGACGGGAATGTTCTTGGTTACGTCGTCCCGCGAAAGCGCCCGGGTGGCCTGAAAGCCGTTGGTCCCCGGCATCACCACGTCCATGATGATGAGGTCGGGCTTGAGCTGCTTTGCCTGCTCGACGCCCGCATCGCCGCTGTCCGCGGTACTGACTTCGTAGCCGCCGCCCTGCAGCAGCTGGGACATGATGTGGCGTTCGGTGGGGGAGTCGTCGACAACCAGGATGGTTTTTATTGGCATGAGATGGCTCGCTCCTGTGTGGGATCCGGTCAGCCGCGTGCGGCGTGTTCGGCAACCGTCTTGATCAGGCTGTCCTTGGTGAAGGGTTTGGTCAGGTATTCGTCGGAACCGACCATGCGTCCCCGCGCACGGTCGAAGAGGCCGTCCTTGGATGAAAGCATGATCACCGGGGTGGAGGCGAATTTCGCGTTCTTCTTGATCAGCGCGCAGGTTTGATAACCGTCGAGGCGCGGCATCAGGATGTCGCAGAACACGACGTTCGGCAGATGATCGTTGATCTTTGCCAGCGCATCGAAACCGTCTTCGGCGAGCACCACTTGGGCGCCGGCCTGCAGCAAAAAAATTTCCGCGGTTTTGCGGATGGTGTTCGAATCATCGATCACCATCACCTTGATGCCGGAAAGCCGGGGTGTCTCGCTCACGTTACTCCATGCTGGATGCAGACTTCAATCATGCCGACCCGGGAAGGAACAGACCAGTCATGGCAAAGTTTCTCCTGACGAGCGTATTCCGCACTTCCCCTGCCGCCCCGTTCCTTCGTCCCTTTTTGCCAAGCGTTATTCAGCTGCAATCATACTTAAATTTTGACCATTTCGAAGTCTTCCTTGCGCGCGCCGCATTCCGGGCAGGTCCAGTTGGGCGGAATATCGTTCCACCGCGTGCCGGCGGACAGACCCTCTTCCGGAATTCCCTTCACCTCGTCGTAGATGAAGCCGCAGGTCAGGCACATCCATTTCGAATACGGCTGTTCGTCAGTCATTGCAGGACGGTGGTCTGGTTCCCCGGACGCTTGCACCGGGAACGGTGTCGGATTGGGAGATGTCCCCTTGCAGCTGCGCCGGGGGACCGCATGCCTTCGGATAGAATTGCAGAATATTAACCCAAGCCGCCCGCCGCCCGGAATTTCCGGGCCGGGTCAGGACATTCATGGCCGCTGCCTTTCCCGCCAATCCGTCGCCGCCCGTTGTGCTGACCTTCGCCGCTTCCGACCCTACCTGCGGCGCCGGCTTGCAGGCGGACATTCTGACCCTGGCCAGCCTCGGCTGTCATCCGCTGTCGGTCGTGACGGCGATTACCGTGCAGGACACGGCCGGCGTCGAGGGCGTGCTGCCGATCGACGCCGAATGGGTGGCGGACCAGGCCCGGGCCCTGCTAGAGGACATGCCGGTGGCGGCCTTCAAGCTGGGCATGATGGGCAGCGTCGAGGTCATCGCCGCGATTGCCGAGGTCATCTCCGACTACCCCGACATCCCTGTGGTGCTAGATCCGGTGCTGGCCTCGGGACGCGGCGACCAGTTTGCCGACGAGGAAATGATCGAGGCCATGATCGGCCTCCTGCTGCCCCAGACCACGCTGCTGACGCCCAACAGCCTCGAAGCCCGGCGCCTGGCGCAGCAGCTGGGCGAGGCGAATGGCGATGCCCGCCACGACCACGGCCTGGCCGAATGCGCCCACCGCCTGATCGATGCCGGATGCGAGTACGTGCTGGTCACGGGAACCCATGAAGCCGGCGCGCAGGTGATCAATACGCTTTACGGCAGCCACGGCGCGGTGCGCTCCGATCGCTGGGACCGCCTGCCGGGCAGCTATCATGGCTCGGGCTGCACGCTGGCCTCGGCCATTGCGGCCCACCTCGCCAGCGGGGTGGATGTGGCCGACGCGGTCATGGGCGCACAGGAATTCACCTGGCGCACATTGGCTGCCGGCTTTCGTCCGGGCATGGGACAATTCATTCCCGACCGCCTGTTCTGGTCGCGGGAAGAGGATGAGCAAGAGGATGAACGCGCGGATGGCAACTGATCCGGATCACGTCGCACGGGCGGCGGAAGGCAGGCAGGCGGCTCTGTCGCCGGAATGCGCGCGTGGAATTGCGGCGCAGGAGCACGGGTTTTTAAAATGAAGCTCCGGGGCCTTTGCGCGGTTACCCCCGACGATCCGCTGTTGCCGCGGCTGTCGGCGCTGGTCAAGGCGGCGCTCGATGGCGGCGCGCCTTTCGTTCAATACCGCAACAAGACGGCATCACGCCCGCTGCGGCGCGCCCAGGCCGCCGAAATGCTGCGCATCTGCCACGCCGCGGGGGCAAAGCTGATCATCAACGACGATGTCTGGCTGGCCGTCGAAATCGGCGCAGACGGCGCCCACCTGGGTCGCAACGATGCGCCGGGCGCGTCATTCGCCGCGGCGCGCGACGCCCTGGGGCCGAAGCGCATCCTCGGTGTCTCCTGCTATAACGAACTGGCCCTCGGCGAGGAAGCCGCGAAAGCCGGCGCCGACTACATCGCTTTCGGCAGCATGTTTCCCTCGCGCACCAAGCCCGGCGCGGTGCGTGCGCCGCTCGAGTTGCTCGGCGAGGCAAAGCGCCGCTTCGGCCTGCCGGTCGCGGCCATCGGCGGCATCACGCCCGACAATGCGCCGCAGTTGATAGCCGCCGGCGCCGACATGCTGGCGGTGGTCAGCGACCTGTTTGACGCGATGGACATTAAGGCGCGCGCCGCGACCTACCAGCAGCTGTTTCCTTCCCTGCATCCGTGATCACGCACTGGTGTAGTGCAACACGCTGCTGTACTCCGACCCCCGACTCCTGACTCCTGATTTCCGACCATGTCCCGTAACGAAGAACTCTTTCTCCGCGCCCAGAAAACCATTCCCGGCGGCGTCAATTCGCCGGTGCGGGCCTTCCGTTCCGTCGGCGGCGCGCCGCGCTTTTTCGCCTCGGGCTCCGGCGCCCGCGTCCTCGATGCCGACGGCAAATCCTATCTCGACTACGTCGGTTCCTGGGGGCCGCTGATCCTCGGCCACGCCGATCCGGACACGGTGCGCGCCGTGCAGGAAGCCGCGGCGAAAGGCCTGACTTTCGGCGCGCCGACCGAGGGCGAGGTCGAACTGGCTGAGCTTCTGGTGCAGCGCGTGCCGAGCATGGACATGGTGCGCCTGGTATCGTCCGGCACCGAGGCGACGATGAGCGCAATCCGGCTGGCGCGCGGATTTACCGGGCGCGACATGATCATCAAGTTCGAGGGCTGCTATCACGGCCACGGCGACAGCCTGCTGGTCAAGGCCGGTTCCGGCCTGCTGACCTTCGGCAATCCATCGTCTGCCGGCGTGCCGGCCGATCTGGCGCGGCACACCCTGGTGCTCGACTACAACGACGAGCAGGGCCTGCGCGATGCCTTCATGGAGCACGTCAAGGAGATTGCCTGCGTCATAGTCGAGCCGGTGGCCGGCAACATGAATCTGATTCAGCCGGCGCCCGGATTTCTTGCTGCCATTCGCGAGATGTGCACGCAGCACGGCGCGCTGCTGATTTTCGACGAAGTCATGACCGGTTTTCGCGTCGGGCCGAGTTCGGCCCAGGGCTTGTACGGAATCACGCCGGATATCTCGACCTTCGGCAAGGTGATCGGCGGCGGCATGCCCTTGGGCGCCTTCGGCGGCCGTCGCGAGATCATGGAACAGATCGCGCCGCTGGGCCCGGTGTACCAGGCCGGCACGTTGTCGGGCAATCCGCTGTCCGTGGCGGCGGGCCTGGTGACGCTGAAAAAGATCGCTGCACCGGGCTTCTACGAGGCCCTGACGGCGAAGACCCGGACGCTGGTCGAAGGCCTCGCCGCTGCGGCGAAGAAGCGCGGCGTGCGTTTCAGCGCGCAGTCGGTGGGCGGCATGTTCGGCGTCTATTTTGCTGCCACGCCGCCGACCTCCTATGCGGAAGTCATGGCTTCCGACAAGGAGGCTTTCAGCCGCTTCTTCCACGCCATGCTCGATGCCGGCGTGTATCTCGCGCCCTCGGCCTTCGAGGCCGGCTTCGTTTCCGCCGCGCATACCGATGCCGACATCGCGGCGACAATCGCCGCGGCCGACGCGATTTTCGCCGCCGGCTGAGCCGGCGCCGGGCACAAGAGTCGGCGCTGGCGACACGGCGACCATGCCGACCCTGAGCCCCGCTGCCGCCTGGCTGGTTCTGCTGGTCGCCGGCCTGTGCGAAGTAGTCTGGGCCATCGGCCTCAAGTACACCGAAGGCTTCACGCGCCTCGTGCCCAGCGCCTGGACGCTGGCAGCGATGGTGGCCTCCGTCGTTTTGCTGGCGTGGTCGCTGAAAACCCTTCCGGTGGGAACGGCCTACGCGGTGTGGACCGGCATCGGCGCGGTCGGCACCGCGCTGCTCGGCATGGCGCTGTTCAACGAATCGCGCGAGGTCGCGCGCCTGGTCTGCATCGGCCTCATCGTCGCCGGCATCCTCGGCCTGAAACTGGTAACGAAGTAGGGCCGGCGCCCGCTGCGGTTCAGGCTTCGCGCCCGGCGCGCCGGGCTGCGAGCAGTTTTCTCGCCTTGCGGGTTTCGAGCCAGCGCAGGGTGACGTAAGTACCCCAGCCGAACAATCCCATGGCGACGATGAAGGCGCCATAGGACACGGGCCACGGCACGCCCTCGGTCATCATCGAGAACTCCGACATGCCGCCGATGCCGGCGATGATGTTGAGCGGCACGAACACCACGCTGATGGTGGTCAGCTTGGACACGCGCTTGTTCTGGTTGATGTTGATGAAGCCGACCGTGGCGTCCATCAGGAAGTTGATCTTGCCGAAGAGGAAGGAGGTGTGGCCGTCCAGCGAATCGATGTCGCGCAGGATCTGCCGCGCATCGTCATGCTGCGCGGTCGACATCAGCCGGCTGCGCATCAGGAAGGACAGCGCGCGCCGTGTATCGAGCACGTTGCGGCGGATGCGGCCGTTCAAGTCCTCTTCCTTGGCGATGTCGGAGAGGATCTCGGCGGCTTCATCGTCGGTGACCTGCGGTGTCAGCACGGTGCGGCTGACCTTCTCCAGTTCGGCGTAGATGTCCTCCAGCGCGTCCGCCGAATACTCGACGTCGGCGTCATAGAGGTCGAGCAGCACATCCTTGCCGTCGGTGACGTAGCCCGGCTGGATGCGTGCGCGCAGGCGCTGCAGGCGGAACACCGGCAGTTCCTCTTCGCGCATCGAGAACAGGATGTTGTTGTGCAGGACGAAGGCCACCGGCACGTTGCGCGATTCGTCCTCCTTGTCCAGCAGGAAGTCCGAATGCATATGGACGTCGCCGTTGTCCTCGATGTAGAAGCGTGCGGACTCCTCGATGTTCCTGAGGTCGTCGGCATCCGGCAGTTCGAGGTCGAAGATGTCCTCGACCCACTGGCGCTCTTCCTTCGAGGGTGCGAGCAGGTCAACCCAGATCGGCGTGGTGGCGGCCAGGTCTTCCTTGCTGTCGATCTGGATCTGGCGCAGGCGGCCGTTCTGCAGCTCGAAGGCATTGATCATCACCGGCTTGCGTGCCGGGTCGCTGGACTGCGGCATGCCTTGCAGGTCGCTGCCGGCCGCCGCGGGAGCATCGTCGGACTCCTCGTCGAGCGATTCCTGGAGGGCTTCCGACATCTCGTCGAGCACGTCCTCGCCCTGCTCCTTGTCCAGCAGTTCCCAGACCTGGACGCTTTCGTCCGGCGGCAGCGCATCGAGGATGCGCGCCACGGACTCGGGTGCCAGGGGCTCCAGCATGGTACGCAAGGCAGTCCAATCCTGGCGGCGTACCAGGTTCTCGACCTCGCGCAGGGTCTCCTGTTCCTCGGCGCGCTGGCGCGCCTCGGCATCATCTTCGGCAGGCAGGTTCAGGATCTCGGACATGGCCCGCGTATTCTAGTCACATTCGCCATGGTTCATGGCACGGCCGCGCCGCCCATGCGAGCGATGATCGTTTGCGTGCGGCCGTTCATATAGGCGGAATACGGATTGCGTTCGTAGCGGCGGGGAGCGGGCAGCATGACGGCCAGGCGCGCGGCCTGTTCGGCTCCGAGTTGCGCCGCCGGGATGCTGAAGTAGCGCCGCGCCGCGGCCTCGGCACCGAAAACACCGTCGCCCCATTCGACGACGTTGAGATAGACCTCGAGGATGCGCCGCTTGTCCCACAGCAGCTCGATCCAGACCGTGATGATGGCTTCCTCGCCCTTGCGGAAAAACGACTTGGTCGGCGACAGCAGCAGGTTCTTGGCGAGCTGCTGCGAGATGGTCGAGCCGCCGGCGACGACCTTGCCTTTCTTCTGGTTTTTTTCGAGCGCTTTCTGGATGCCTTCCCAGTCGAAGCCCTCATGATCGACGAACTTGTCGTCCTCGGCGGAGACTACTGCGCGCTTGAGATGGATGGAAATTTTTTCGTAGGGCACCCACTGGCGTTTCAGTTCCGCCTTGGGGTTCTTCTGGCGGGCCTCGTCAAGGCGCTGGCTCTGGAAACTGGTCGTTCCGGGATTCACCCATTTCCACCACAGCACCCAACCCAGGTACCAGCCCTGCCAGAGCAGAATCAAGCCGGCGGCGCCGGCCAGCGCCAGTTTCAGCCAGCGCGGCGCCGGCCTCACTGCGTTGCTTCCGGGCAACGCAATGACGAATTGAACACCCCCCCTTGCAGGGCGCGTTCCGGCCTGCATGCCGGAACCGTTCGAAGGGCGCGAAGCATGCTTCGCGAATTCCCCTTCTCACCCCCCCGGTCCACGGCTGGCTTTGCACAGCCAACCGGCTTCGGCGGCGCAAAGCAGTGCTTTGCGAAACCCCGCCTACGCCCCCCGCCCAGGCGGGGGCGACTGACTGGTTCGCTGCGCTCAAATTTCATGAGGCGCTCTTCAGGGCTGCGAGTACCGGAGCGGTGTGCGGGCGCACGCCGCGCCAGACGAAGAAGGCCTCGGCGGCCTGTTCGACCAGCATGCCCAGACCGTCGGCCACCCGCGCACCGGCGGTACGCGCCTGGGCCATGAAAGCGGTTTCGCGGCCGTAGACCATTTCATAGGCGACGCAGCGCGGCGCAAACACGGAAGTCGGCAGTGGCAGTACGGCGTTGTCGAGTCCCGCCGACGTGGCGTTGATGACGAGATCGAAACTCCGGCCGGCGAGGCCCGGAAAGCCCGTGCCATCCGGCTTGACCGCTACGGCGCAGCCCGGCAGACGGCCGAATTCGAGGGCGAGGCGCGCTGCAGTTTCCTCGGTGCGGTTGGCGATCAGCAGTTCGGCGGGGTTTTCCAGCAGCAGCGGCAGGATCACGCCGCGCGCCGCGCCACCAGCTCCCAGCAGCAGGATGCGGCGCCCGGCCGGGTCGCAGCCGAGATTGGTCTTCAGGTCACGTACCAGCCCCGCGCCGTCGGTGTTGTCGCCGATGACCGCGCCGGCGTCGAAGCTCAGCGTGTTCACCGCACCGGCCGCTTCGGCGCGGGAGGTGAGTTTCGTGGCCAGGCGAAAGGCTTCTTCCTTGAACGGCACCGTGACGTTGGCGCCCCTGGCCGGACCCTTGCCGTTGGCGACGAAGGCGGTCACGGCGGCGGCGAAGCCGTCGTCCGGAGCCAGGATGGCCTCATAACTGAGGTCCTGCCCGGTCTGCTTGGCGAACAGGGTGTGGATGCGGGGCGACTTGCTGTGCCCGACGGGGTTGCCAAACAAGGCGTAGCGGTCAGTCATGGTGATCGGTCTTGCTTCAGTCCGAACGCAGGCGATCCGCGTTGGTGAAGGTCCATGTGCGCGTGATGTCGAGTTCGTCGAAGTCGCGCCGGATGGACTCGGGGAAGGCGGCGAAGCCGTTGTTCGCGGCCAGGCGGACGATGCGGACGGCGGCCTCGTCGAGCAGTTGCTTGCCCGAGGAACGAATGACTTCGACTTGCTTGAGCTCGCCGTTGGCCTTGATGATCACCGACAGCGTGAGGCTGCCGTAGAGCCGGCCCCTGGCGGCGTCGGGATAGTTGAGGTTGCCGATGCGCTCAACCTTCTGCCGCCAGTCCTCCACGTACTGGGCGAAGCGGTATTCCTCGACCCGCGCACCGATGAACTTCTTGCGCGGCCGCTGGTTGTATTCCTCCATCTGGCGGGCGATCTGTCCTTCCAGGCGGGCGATGGCCAGCGCGCTGCTGGCCATGTCGGCGCCGGAAAGATTAGGCTGGGGCGAAGGTACCGGGTTGAGTTTGGGCGTGTCGGTGCTGACCGATCTTTCGCTCTTCAGTCGCGTCATCTGCTGCTGCGCCTGCGCTTCGAGGTCGGCGACGCGCCGCTGTGCCTCGGTCAGCTGGTCGCCTTCCTTGGTCTGGACCGAAGGCGGCAGCGGTGTCTTGGCGCGGCGGGCCTCCTCGGTGTTGCCGCCGCCGTCGAGGTTGGCCTGCGCCTTGGCCTGCGCCTTGTCCGGCTTGGCCTTGCTCTTGCTGTTGACCAGGATCACGTCGAGCGCCCGTTCGCGCGCCTTCTCCATGAAATCCGGCGGAGTGAAGCGAATCACCAGCAGCATGGCGTGGAGCAGCAGCGAAACGCCAAGCGCCAGCGTCAGGTTGCGCCGCGGCGCATCCATGGCGGCGAGGAAGGCCGGCATCGGCAGGGGTGGCAGTGAAGGCCAGGAAAGGCGCGACAGGCTGGACATAAGCCCGTTGATTTTACCCCGCGACGTCGTCGCTCCCGTCGTCGGCGAAGGCCGCATCAGGGCCCGTATTGGCTGCCAATTCAGGCGCCTGCTCGACATAGCGCGAGCGCAGTTCGGCCTCCAGCAGGTCGATGCCCTCGATGGCGAGGCGCACGTGCGTGCCCCGCGGCAGTTCCGGCAGCGAGGGCACGCGGAGCACCAGCGGGATGGCGTCGAGGCGCACCAGCGACTCGCGCAGCACTTGCGCCAGTACCATCTGCCCCCCTTGCTGAAGCAGCCAGCGCAGGCACCAGTAGCGTTCCATGCCGCGCTGGAATTCGGCATAGGCGGCATAGGTCAGCTCGAAGTCGCGCATCGCTGCCAGCAAGTCAGCCGACTTGGGTGGGAAGGGGGGTGGCTCGCCCTGCAGCAGTGCGATCAGTTGCCACTGGTTGAGCAGGTCGCAATAGCGCCGCAGGGGCGAGGACGACCAGGCGTAACACTCGACGCCGAGGCCTTCGTGCGCGGCGGCGACCGTGCTCATGCGAACCTTGCCGGCCGTCTGCACACGATACAGCGCGGGAATCCCGGCATCGCGCAGCATGGCGCCCCAGGTGGCGTTGGCCATGATCATCAATTCGGCGACCAGGGTGTCGAGCGGGCTGCCGCGCTCGCGCTCGGCTATGCTGACGAAACCCTTGCCGGGTTCTTCCGCGATACCGCTGTCGGCGTCCCAGTCCACCACGAAGTTGTAGTCCTTGCGGGTGGCGTTGTCGGAGGGTTTGCCGCGCCCGGCCTCGAGCACCTGGGCGAATTCCCAGAGCAGCTTCAGCTCGTCGCGCCAGGGAAAGTCCGCCAGCCCCTCGGCCAGCGTGGTTTCGTTGAACACCGGCTCGATGTCGTGATGGCGCAGATTGGCGACGACGGGCACGCGCTCCATGTGCGTTTCGTGGCCGAGCAGGCGGTAATCGCCGGCGACATCGAGATACAGCGAGATTGCGGGTACAACATGCCCGGCGGCCAGGGTGAAATGCTCGACGATGTCTTCCGGCAGCATGGTGATCTTGCGTCCCGGCATATATACCGTCGACAGCCGCTCGCGGGCGATGCGGCCGAGGTCCGAGTCCGGCGCAAAGCCCAGGCCCGGCGCGGCGATATGGATGCCGATGCGCCAGCCACCTTCGGGATTCGCCGTGACCGAAAACGCATCGTCTATTTCAGTCGTATGCGCATCGTCGACGCTGAAGGCGGCGACAGCCGCCAGCGGCAAATCTCCGGGTTCGCCGGGTGCCGGCGAGTAGGGGAAACCGGTGCCGCCCTTGCTCTCGGGGAAGTACTCGAAGAGGAAGCGGCCGAGGTGGTAGTCGTGGGTCGAGGGCAGCGCGCCGCAATCGAAGAGCAGGCGCGCCGCCGACTTTCCGGTCTCACCGCAGGCGGCTTCGAGCGCCTTGGTTTCGCTGCGGTTGCGATCGGGCTTGTAAATCAGTTGCGACAGGACCGGTGCGAATCCGGCGGGCAACTGGCCGTTCTTGAGTTCCTCGACCATGCGCTCGATGGCCGCGGCCTGCTGGCGCTTCTTTTCCAGTCCGGCCAGCGCCGCCTGCAGGATCTCGGGCGGCGCCTTGCGGAAACGGCCGCGGCCCTTGCGATGGAAATACATCGGCGCCGCATGCAGGCGCAGCAGGACGGCCGCCGCCTGTACCGGGTCGGGCTTGGCACCGTGATATTCGGCGGCGAGTTCCTCGAAGCCGAATTCCTGCTCGCCGCAGACTTCCCAGAGAAAATCGATGTCGATGCCTTCCGCTTCCGCTTCCGCGCGCTCCAGCAGCTCGCCGGGGGCAGGCTGGGCGAAGCGCAGCAACACGTTTGCCGTCTTGACCTTGCTGCGCTTGCCCGAGGCCAGCTCGATCTGCAGCGACGTTACGCTGTCGGCCAGCACGCTGCCGGCACGGAATGCGCCGTCCTCTTCAAACAGGACATTCATGGATGCAGGGGGCGTGAGCGGGAAGCGGGGGAACGGATTATACCGGCCCGGCGCGGGTGGTCTTGAGCAGATCGACGCTATACACGGCCAGCCCGACCCAGATCGCGGCGAGGCTCAGCATGCGCTGCGCGTCCAGCGGTTCGAGATAGATCAGCACGCCGATCAGGAAGGCGATGGTCGGCGCCAGGTATTGCAGGAAGGCCAGCATCGACAAAGGGAGACGGCGCGCCGCGATGGCAAAGAGCAGCAGCGGAATCGCCGTGACCGGTCCGGTAGCGACCAGGTACAGGTCGCCGGCCGACAGCATGCTGCTGCCGCCGAAATGGCCTTGCCCGCTGTACGCCAGCCAGCCCAGCCAGGCCAGCGCCGGCGGCATCATGCAGACGGTTTCGAGGAACAGGCCGCTGGCCGCATCCAGCGGCAACTGTTTTCGCAGCAGGCCGTAGAAGCCGAAGGTGCCGGCCAGCACCAGCGCGATCCAGGGAAGTCCGCCGGCGCGCGTAGCCTCGATGGCGACGCCGACCGCGGCGCAGAGCACGGCGACCCACTGCAGCCGGCGCATGCGCTCCTTCAGCACCAGCACGCCGAGCGCGACATTGAGCAGCGGCAGGATGAAGTAGCCCAGGCTGGTTTCGACGATGTGGCCGTTGTTGACACCCCAGACGAAGGTCAGCCAGTTGCTGATCACCAGTGCTG
>CAIZKA010000320.1 GCA_903933395.1 uncultured beta proteobacterium
CAGAAAGCTCGTCCTTGTTGCCACCGAGTTGCGCCTGGTTCTGCGCGAAGATCAGCGCGTAGAGAAACTCCAGTTCCACAGCGATATGGTCGGGCAGTTCGTGAATATCCTCGCTGACGTCGAAACCGCCCTGCTCGTAGAAATCCAGCACCGCCATTGTCGCTTCGTGCCGCATCGACTGATCGTCGGTGAGCCAGAACGAGGCATAGGGCATGGCCCGGGGCTGCGCTGGTCCGATAAACAACGCGGTGTAGTCGACCAGCAAGGTCTGCAAGTCCTGCGCCCCGAATTCCGTACCCAGCTTGCGGGCAGACTCGGCGAGGTCCGGATGGATGGCGGTGGCGGCCGCCAGCATGGACTCGAACAGATGTTCCTCGCTGAAGTCCGTGCTGGGTTCGCAATAGCAGGCGGAAAGGAAACGGCACAGATCCGCGCGCGCGCCGGCTTTTCCGTTGATATGGTCGGTCATTGCAACTCCTGAAACGATTGTGCCCGGCGCGACCGCCAAGGCCCCGCCCGGCGCCGGATAGAAAAGGGACCGGTCGAAACCGGCCGAAGATTCTATGTCAGACACGAGGGCTGTAATTGCCGACGTAGAACACATTGGGCTTGGTGCCCTTTTCTTCCTGCAGGCGGAAGGACTTCTCCTTCTTCAGGATCTGCGAGATCTTGCTGTTCGGATCCTGCTGGTCGCCAAAAATCCGCGCCTGTGAAGGGCAGACCTCGACGCAGGCCGGCTGCAGGCCGTTCGTCACGCGGTGGTAGCAGAAGGTGCACTTCTCGATGACGTCGTCCGAACGGATAGCCTTCGTTTCGCCGCCCTGCCAGTCGTTCAGCGCCGGAATCCGGGCGCCGGCCCTGGCCGACACTTCCGCGCCCGACGACGTGCAGCCCGGAATCGCCGAAGTCTTGTCGGCCCAGAAAGGCTGTGGCTCATCTTGTGCGGGGTTGAGACTGATCACGCTGTAGGTCTCGCCGGTGAGGCTCCTGGAGTCGAGCTTCTCGTGGCTGTAGGGGCAGCCCTTCTTGGTCTGGCAATCGCCACAACCCACGCACAGCTCGGGATTGTGCAGGGTGATGCCTTCCGCCGTCTTGAACAGCGCCTTGTAGGGCTTGCCCTTGCCGGCCTTTTCCGGATTGCCCGGGCAGATCTTGATGCAAGGCGGCTCGTCGCAGTGGTTGCACAGCACCGGTATCACCATGTGCCGGGTATTGGGAAACGTACCCTCGCTGTGCATCAGGAAGTCGGCCCAGTTGTAGCTTTGGCCCTCGGCACGGTTGCGCGTGTTGTTTTCGGTTTTGCAGGCAAAGGCGCAGGCACCGCAGCCCACGCAGCGCGACAGATCGATAACCATTCCTAGTTTCATCATTTTCTCCTTATCGTCAGCGCTCAGGCCTTGGTGATCCGCACGCCGGTGAAGCCACCGTTGCGCGCCGTGGCACCACTCAAGCGGTCGTAGTCATCGACCAGGATCTCGTTGTTGTTGCCGCCCAGCGGGACCGCCTTGGCGTAGTCCTTGGAAGCGACGCGGCCGTAGGCCCAGTGCCCTTGCCCGTAGCACTTCGCCACGGTGCCGGGACGCACCCCCTCCCACAGCTTGAGGTCTACCGTGATGGAACCTGCCTGCGAAGTGATGGTCACCTTGTCGCCGGTCTGCAGACCCAGTTTTGCGCCGTCGGCCGGATTCATCTTGACCACGTCGCCCCAGGACACGTCGCCCGGATCGACCTTCTTGAACTCCTGGTACCAGGGCAGGTTCTGCGAGCGGCCTTCACGGTTCAGGCGCGACTTGTAGTCGATGAAAGTGAAGGGGTACTCTTCCAGGCTGCCGTGACGCTTCGGTACCTCGTAGTGCGGCACGAAAGCCACCTCGCCCTTGGCGGTATAGCCGCTGACGGCGAGGATGTCGTCGACCGTGGTCGCGTGCTTGGTGGCATGGGCCTCGAGCTTCTTTTTCAGCGTCGCACTGAAGAACTCGAACTTCTTGGTCTCGGTTTTGAACTTGCCGCCCCAGCCCTTCTTGAGCGTGTAACGCGGGCCGCTGAACATGCCCTTGGCCTTGAACGCGGCCCAACCCTTGATTGGCGCGTCGCCCTTCTGCTCTTCCTTGCCATCCCAGATCGGCGCGCTGGTGAACTTGGCGGCGAACTCGCTGAACTCCAGCTCGTTGGTCGCCGACTTGCCGGTCTCGGGGTCCTTGATGGTGTCGTAATAGTCGGCCAGGTTGGGGAAGCCCTTCGCCTTCAGCTTCTGCGCTAGCAGCCACATCACTTCGGTCTCTTCCTGCTTGCCCTCGAAGACGCGCTTGATCGGATTCTGCTGGATCGAGGCGTAACTGTAGCCGTTGCTGCCGTTGGTGACGATCGACCAGCCTTCTGACGAATTGAAGGTGGAGGGCAACACGACGTCGGCGAACTGGGTCATTTCCGACGGGTTGGTGACCATGTGGGCGAAGAACGGCACCTTGGCCATCACTTGGTTCCAGCGGTCGGCACCGGTCGCCGAGTGGTTGAAGTTGCTCCACGAGGAGAGCACCACCTTGATCGCGCCCGGGTTCTTCAACAGGTAGTTGGGCACGTTGTTAATCGGCGAGGTCTGCAGCCCCGGCATATCTTTCTTGCCGCGCGCGTCTGTTCCGTGGTCCTTGTAGCCCTTCTTGGCCACCTCGTCGATGAACTTGTCGGTGCTGGGAAACTTGTTCAGCTTGGGACCGCTGGCGCCTTCCAGGACAACAACATCGATCGAACCGAGCAGGCCGTTCAGCGCATACACGGCCATCGAGGCATAGGTGCCCCGCGGCCACATGTTGGCACCGGGCCCCATCCAGACGGCGGTATAGGGTGCGGCCTTGGCCATGGCGCGAGCCACGCGCACGATCTGCTCGGCGGGGATGCCGGATTCCTTGGCGCCGAAGGCCGGGGTGCGGTCCTTCAGTTCCAGGTTCCACCACTTGACCAGGCCCGAGGTTTCCTTCTCGACGAAGGCATCTTCGGCGACGGCACTGCCGGCGACGAAGAGGTTCTTGCCGTCCTTGAAGTCGCCGACGAATTCCTTGTTCCACGTGCCTTCGGTGAGGATCACGTGGGCAATGGCGCCGGCCAGCGCGCCGTCGGTGCCCGGCAGCACGGGTAGCCACTCGTGCGACTTGGCGCCGGCGTTGGACAGGCGCGGATCGACCGTGATCACGGTGCCACGGGCAACGATCTCATGGAAACGGTGGATGGTGTTCGGTACCTGGCGATTGGAGGCCAATGGGTCGCAGCCCCAGACTACCAGGCAGTTGGTCTTTTCCAGATCGTAGTCACGATAACCGTAGAAGCCTTGCGTCAGGCCCGGGCCCATCTTTTCGGCCTCGGCGCAAAGTGCGCTGTGCGAGTAATAGTTGCCGGTGCCGAAGACCTTCGGCAGGGTGCCGTAGAGCAGGTCGGTGGAGGTCGGCGAATAGCGGCCGCGCATGTACATCAGCTTTTCCGGTTCGCCGGCGGCACGCAGTTCAAGCATTTTGTCAGCGACGATGTTCATTGCTTCGTCCCAGGAGATCGGCACGAACTTCGGATCGATGCCGCGTCCCTTGAGCGGATTGGTGCGCTTCAACGGCACCTTGACGCGGTCCGGATCGTAGGTCTGCTGCGGGATCAGGTGACCGCGCGGGCAGACGTAACCGTGGTTGCTCTTGGAAATCTCGTTGCCGCGCACGCGGGTGGCGCGGCCCCCCGACACGTACAACTGGATCGCGCACCACTGGGTGCAGCCCTGGCAGGTGCTGGCGATCCATTCACCCTTGGCCGGCGTGCTGGGCCTGGCCTTGCGCGGGATCAGCGCATTCTTGAACGGCATGGGCTTGTGCTTGGGCTTATCGGCCGCCAAAGCGCTGCCGCCGAGCATCCAGGCCGCGGACGCGGCGGATGCCATGATGAATTCACGTCTGGTCAATTTCATAATTGCCTCCTGATAAAGAACCCGATCAATAGCCAAACACTGCAAACATTGAAATTTGCCCGTCCATTGCCTGTTCCCCAAGCCCGTTGGCGATCTGCGGGATTGCTGTCGAAGCCCGCTGACAAGTTACCTTCCGGTAACCTGGAATCAGTCTTGTCGCGTCTCCCGTCATAGCAAGCGGCCGGCCCGGACAGACCGGTAAAAGTCGGCGCCGGCGACACGGCGACCCGCAAAACAAGGCCTTCAGCGCGGTCGGCGCCGGAAGGCCTGGGTTGCGGGGATGGGTTCGCGGTTTCACGATGTCTGCTTGGTGTTCTTGCTCGCCAGACTTCTTGCGAGAAACATGCCATCGAAGAAAAACAGCATGCTTTCAGGGCATTGACCTGCGGGCCCGCCAAAAAGCAGCAGGCAATGAACAAGAATCGCGTTAATATGGTTACCAGACCGTAACCGACGGAGGCCTCATGCATCAGGACACGTCAGTCAAGTTACCGGGTGGTAACCTACGCCGTAACCGGCGTCGTTGGCTTATCGACAGCGCTTGCCTCGCTGCCGCCGGACTGATCGGCCTGTCTCGCAAGTCGCAAGCAAGCAGCGGAAAGATACGGGTGGGCATGACCCCGGCATTTCTGCACGACCAGCACAGCCTGCTTGGCGAATGGCGGGATTTCATGGCGGCCTCGCTGCAGCGGCCGGTGGAATTCGTGCAGCGCGACAGCTACCGCGAAACCATGGACTTGCTGCGGCTCGAAAAGCTGGAGTTCGCCTGGATCTGCGACTACCCCTACCTGCATCTCAAGAAGGAAGTCCGACTGCTGGCGGTGCCGCTCTACCAGGGGCAACCGCTTTACCGCTCCTACCTGATCGTGCGCAAGGACAACGCCCAAGTTAAATCGATGACGGATCTCGCCGGCAGCGTCTTCGCCTATGCCGACCCCTACTCGAACACCGGCTACCTTGCACCGCGCTACGAGATCCGCCAGATCGGGCGCGATCCGGGAAGTTTCTTTCGCAAAACCTTCTTTACCTGGTCGCATCGCAAGGTGGTCGAGGCGGTGGCCAGCGGCCTTGCCCGCGGCGGCGCGGTGGACAGCTACATCTGGGACACCCTGGCCCACGTCGAACCGGCGCTGACAGAGCGAACCCGCATCGTGTCGCGTTCCCCGGAATACGGCTTTCCACCCTTCGTCAGCCACCACTCTGTATCCGCCGCCGACTTTCAACTGATGCAGCAGCATCTGCTCGGCATGGCAAAAACCGATGCCGGTCGCCGCCTGCTCGAACACCTGCATCTTGACGGCTTCACCACCGGCAGCCCGGCCCTGTATGAAGGTGTTGCAAAGATGATGCGCGCCTTCGGCGAAGCCTGAGAGTTCTGATGCGCTGGCTGTTCAACCTCTCCTTCCGCCACAAGATCCCCTTGTGGACCTCCTTCCTGATCAGCTTTTCGATCTTCATCGTCGGCGCCGCGCTGATGACCCGCGCCTATGAGGACATGAAAAGCGCGGTGGTGATCAGTGCCGACAATCTCGGCCACACGCTGGCCAACACGGTGGCGCCGACGCTGTTGCACGACGACGTCTGGCGCGCTTTCGAGATCGTGCGCTCGCCGCTGCGCGCCGAGATCGCGAAAACGCCGGTGCAAGTCGACGCGGTGGTGGTCCTCACGCGCGAGCACAAGGTCTTTGTCTCCAGCGATCCCGATGCGCTGCCGATGCTGAGCGAGGCGACGGCCCTCGGGCCGGACTGGGAACGCCTGGGTGAATACCTGCGCGCACCGGCCGGCATCAAGTGGCCGCTGGTTCTGGAGCCCGCGGGGTCCAGTTACCTTTATGTCGCTCTGCCGATCACCGACAAGGATGCCCAACTCGGGCACCTGGTCCTGCGCTATGCCAAATCGGTGTTTCATCCCTGGTTCATCGACACCCTCTGGCAGGGCCTCGCGCTGGGTCTGCTGGTGCTGGCGGTGCTGATCCCGATCAACTGGTACTGGGGCGGGCGCATGGCCAAGCCGCTGGTCGACCTGGCACAGCGCATGGGCATGATGATGGAGAAGCCGCCCGAGCCTCTCCCCCCCGATCTATACCCCTACCACGACGAACTGGGCCAGCTGTTCCAGGCCTACGATCGCATGGTGCTGGCGCTGCGCGACAAGGCCGCGCTGGAAAATGAAATGGTCAAGTCCGAACGCCTGGCCGCCATCGGCCAGCTCACCGCCGGCATCGCCCACGAAATCAACAACCCGCTGGCCGGGTTGATCACGGTCGTCGACACGCTCAAGCTGCGTCGCGATCTCGATCCGCGCGTGTTGCGCAACCTGGAGCTGATCGATCGCGGCCTGATGCAGATTCGCGACACCGTCGCCGCACTGCTGGTGCAGACCAAAGTGCAGGCGCGGCCGCTGAACCCGCACGACCTCGAAGACATCCGCACCCTGATCCAGCCTCAGGTCGGCAAGCGCCGTATCCGGCTCGACTGGTCGGCAACCATGCCCGCCGAACTGCCGGCGCCCGCCAGCCTGGTGCGTCAGATCCTGATCAACCTGTTGCTCAATGCGGTGCAGGCCGCGGCCGAAGACGGCCACGTCAGTCTGTGGCTGGGCCGCAGGGAAGATGTTGAATCCTGTCTGACCATCATCGTGCGCAATGACGGCGAGCTGCTCGGCGACGAGCAACTTTCCCACCTGTTCGAGCCCTTCACCTCAACCCGCGCCGGCGGCCACGGCCTCGGCCTATGGGTGACTTACCAGATCGTGACCCAGCTTGAAGGTCGCATTGCCGCCCGCAATATCGATGGCGAAGTCGAATTCGTGGTCAACCTGCCTCTTGGAGATAGCCCATGCAGCACCGCATCGCCCTGATCGAAGACGACCCCATCATCGGCGAGGCGCTCTCCGATCGACTCGAATTCGAGGGCTTTGCCTGCGACCGTTACCGCGACGGAAAACTGGCCCGGCGCGGCCTCGGCCAGCGCCGCTACAGCGTGGTGGTGAGTGACATCAACCTGCCCGACATCAGCGGCGAACAATTGTTCTGCGACCTGCTCGCGGATAACCAGGCGCTGCCGCCATTCATCTTCATTACCGGCTATGGCGCCATCGACCAGGCGGTGCGGCTGCTCAAGCTCGGCGCCCACGACTATGTCACCAAACCCTTCAATGTCGGCGAACTGATCGCCAAGATCCGCGGCCTGTGCGAGCGCCAGCAACCCGCCGCGAACAGCGATGCGCAACTGGGTATTTCCACCGCCATGCGCCATATTGAGGGTTTGCTGCCGCGCCTGGCGGCAAGCCGCAGCGCGGTACTGATCTCCGGCGAGTCCGGCGCCGGCAAGGAACAGGTGGCGCGCGCGTTGCACGCGGCCGGCGACGCGAAAGGCAAGACGCCTTTCGTCGCGGTCAATTGCGGGGCGATTCCGGAGAATCTGATCGAGTCGGAACTATTCGGCCATGACAAGGGAGCCTTCACCGGCGCCGAGCGCGAGCGGCGCGGCGTGTTCGAACAGGCCGACGGCGGCACCCTGTTCCTTGACGAGATCGGCGAAATGCCGCCCTCGATGCAGGTCAAGCTCCTGCGCGCGATCCAGGACCGGGCGGTGGTCCGCGTCGGCGGCGCCACACAGCTCAAGGTGAATATCCGGCTGGTCTGCGCCACGCATCACGACCTCAAGGCGATGGTCGAACAGGGCGGCTTTCGCGAGGACCTGTATTACCGGATCCACGTCATCCACCTCGACGTACCGCCCCTGCGCGAGCGCCAGGAAGACATCCTCTGGCTGGCGGCGCGCTTCCTCGACGAAAGAGCAGCCAGAGGGGAGGCCCGCCGCACCCTGACGGCCGACGCCGAGCGCGCCCTGACCCGCTATCCCTGGCCGGGCAACGTGCGCGAGTTGCAGCATTGCCTGGAGCGCGCCTGCGTGCTCTCGCTAAGTCCGGTGTTGAATGTCGAAAGCCTGTTCGCTGCCGACGGTCCGCCGGCAACGGCAGAAGATGGGCTGCGCCAACCGCTCAGCGACCACCTGCAGGATTGCGAGCGCACCTACATCCGGCGAGCGCTGAACGAGTGCGACGGCCGCATCGCCGACACCGCCGCCCTGCTCGGCATCAGCCGCAAGAACCTCTGGGAAAAGATGCGCAAACTCGAGATGGCTGAAGGCTGAAGCCTTCAGTCAGAAACGGTCAGTTCTTTGCTTCCGGCTTCACCGCGCGATGGAAGCCGATCATGCCGTGGAACACGGTATCCACGCTGACCTCGACGAAACCCAGTTCGCGCAGCACGATCGACAATTCCTCGGCGGTGTAGAACAGGTCCAGCGCGTCGATGAAATACTGCTTGAACCGGGTCGCCGCGGGACTGCTGCCGACGATCAGGCTGGTGAAATTCAGGCAGGTCTTGAGATAGGCGTAGTAGAGGTTCTTCACGATCGGATTGCGCGGGCGCAGCATGTCGGAATGGTGAAAATGGCCGCCGGGCTTGAGCACGCGCAGGATCTCGGTGAACACCTCGCGCACGCGCAGGTGGCGCGAGGCGAACTGCAGGGTGACGACGTCGAAATGGTTGTCCAGGAAGGGCAGCACATGCACGTCGCCGATGGTGCTCTTGATGTGAAAACCGAGGGCAGCGGCATTCTGTGCCCCCACGGTCTGCATTTCGGCGCTGCGGTCCATCGCATGCACGTCCAGCGTCGGCTCGCGCTTGAGCAGGGCGATGCCGATGGCGTTGGTGCCGGCGCAGACATCCAGCACTTTCTGGTCCGGCTTGATGTCCACCGTCTGCATGAAGCGCTTGAGAAAGGTGCTCCAGAGGCCCAGTGCGGCGATCTCGTTGGCGCGATCGTAATAACGCGCTATGTCGGCAAAGGCATCGTTGAGATCATTGTTCCAGACGTCGCTGAAGCGTTGTTCGCGTGCGGCCTCGCGCGAGGCCAGCGGGGGAGGTGCCATATTCGATTTCTCCAGCATGAGGGTAAAACATTGCAGAAGGCAGGGATTTAGCCCTTCCCGAGAAAGGGTGTCAAGTCGGTCGCGGCCACAAGGAGTCGGCGCCGGGGCTACGGCGGATTCCCCAGCGCGTTGCCCACCACTTCGGCGACGTCCTTCGCCAGGTCTGAGCAGGCCTGGATGCGCTCCAGCGCGACGCGGGCATGGGCCTGACGCCCGGCGTCGAACTGCCGCCAGCGATCGAAGGCACGGGCAATGCGCGAGGCCACCTGCGGATTCATGGCCTGCAATTCGATGATGACGTCGGCCGCGAGCCGGTAGCCCTCGCCGTCGGCGGCGTGGAAATGGCGCGGGTTGCCGGCACAAAACGTTCGCACCAGGGCATACACCTTGTTCGGGTTGCGGATGTCGAAGGCCGCATGACGCATCAGTTCGCGCACGCGCTGCGTGGTCCCGGGCAGGCGCGAGGTGGATTGCACCTGCAGCCACTTGTCGACCACCAGCGCCTCGTCCTGCCAGCGCGCATGGAAACTCACGAGCGCCGTTTCGCGCTCCGGCAGGTCGAGGTTGGCCAGCGCGCCCAGCGCGGCCATGACGTCGGTCATGTTGCCGGCTTCATGGAACTGCGCCAGCAGGCGCGGCAGGACGCTGTCCTTGAGCCAGGCCTCGTCACTTTCGGCAAGGTAAGCAAGGCAGAGATTGCGCAGGGCGCGTCGGCCGACCTGGGTGCCATCGGGCGCATAGTCCTCTGCCGGCGCCAAAGCCAGCCACACTGCCTCGAACCTGTCGCGCAACTCCGTCGCGAGATGGCGGCGCAAGGCAAGGCGGGCGGCGTGGATGGCTTCAGGGTCGATGGTCCGGCCGCGCCCCGCCATCTCCTCGGCCAGCACCTGCTCGGCCGGCAGCACCAGGGCTTCGGCCGCGAGCGCCGGGTCACCAATGAGGCCGTCGTCGAGTACGCGCGCTACGGCGGCGACATAGGCCTCGGGTATCCAGCCGGTGCCGGTGCCCGCCACGTCGATGCCGGCGAGCAGGACACGGGTGGCGAGGCGCTGCCCCGCTTCCCAGCGGTTGAAGGCATCGCTGTCGTGGGCCATGAGGTGGGCCAGTTCGGCGTCTGGTTGGTCGAAGTCGAGATGCACGGGCGCCGAGAAACCACGCAGCAAGGACGCCACCGGCTCGGAAGCGATGTTCTCGAAGACGAAACTCTGCGTGGTTTCGGTCAACGAAACCACCCGTGTCTGTTCGGGCAACGCGTCGCTACCGTCCGGAAGCACCAGGCCGACGGCGACCGGAATGTGCAGCGGGCCCTCATCGACGGCGAGGCCGGCGTCCTGCAGTTTCCGCTCATAGGCGGTGGGAACCAGCAATTGCGTCAGGGTCAGCGTGTAGCGCTTCGCCGCGGCGTCGTAGGCGCCCGCGGCATGCAGGCGGGGCGTGCCGGCACGGGCGTACCAGCGGCGGAATTGCGTCAGATCGACGCCCGACGCATCCTGCATCGCGGCGACGAAATCCTCGCAGGTCACCGCCTGGCCGTCGTGGCGCTGGAAGTAGAGGTCCATGCCCTTGCGGAAGTTGTCGCGGCCGATCAGGGTCTCGATCATGCGGATGACCTGGGCCCCCTTTTCGTACACCGTCGCGGTGTAGAAATTGTTGATCTCGGCGTAGGACGCGGGCCGGATCGGGTGCGCCATCGGCCCGGCGTCCTCGGGAAACTGGGCTACACGGAGTGTTCTTACCTCCTGGATGCGCGTCACGGCGCGCGAATGCAGGTCCTCGCCGAATTCCTGGTCGCGATAAACGGTGAGGCCTTCCTTCAGCGAGAGCTGGAACCAGTCGCGGCAAGTGACGCGGTTGCCGGTCCAGTTGTGGAAGTACTCGTGGGCGACGACGCGGTCGATGTTCTGGTAGTCGCTGTCGGTTGCGGTGTCGGGCCGCGCCAGCACGTACTTGGTGTTGAAGATGTTGAGGCCCTTGTTCTCCATCGCCCCCATGTTGAAGTCGCCCACCGCGACGATCATGTAGTGGTCGAGGTCCATCTCCAGGCCGAAGCGCTGCTCGTCCCAGGCCATGCTCTTCTTCAGTGCACTCATGGCGTGCTCGCACTGGTCTAGCTTGCCGGGTTCGACATACACCGCGAGGCGGACCTTACGCCCCGATGCCGTCGTGAAGTTGTCCTCCAGCACGTCGAGCCTAGCCGCGACCAGGGCGAAGAGATAGGCCGGCTTGGCGAAGGGATCTTCCCAGTGCGCCCAGTGCCGGGTTTCCCCCGTGCCCTGGACCACCAGGTTGCCGTTGGAAAGCAGTTGAGGAAAGCGCTCACGGTCGGCTTCGATGGTGCAGCTGAAGCGCGCCATGACGTCGGGCCGGTCGGGGTAGAAGGTGATGCGGCGGAAGCCCTGCGCCTCGCACTGGGTGAAGTAGCCGTCCTTGGAACGGTAGAGGCCGGAGAGCTGGGTGTTGTTGTCGGGATCGATGCGGACCTGGGTTTCCAGCTTGAACTGGTCAGGCAGCGGGCCGTCGTCGATGCCGGAGATGGTCAGGCTGTCCGCGGTCAGCGTATAGCGGGAATGCGCCAGCGCGACGCCGTCGATGCCGACCGCCTGCAGGGCGAGCTCCTCGCCGTCGAGCACCAGGGCGCCGCCGCGGCCTGCAGGATTACGCCGGCAGGCCAGTGTGCTGCGCACTTCGGCATGGCCGTCGTTGATTGCGACGTGGAGATCGATGCTGTCGATCAGCCAGGCCGGCGGGGTGTAATCCTTGAGATAGATGGCGTGGGGAGTTTCGGTGCGCATGAATTTGTTTGCTCGAAGGTTGGGACGGGCCGGCAGGGGTGACGTCGTGGCGGCGCAGAGGCGGCAGTATTTGCGTGATGGGGCTTGCGGTCAACTGGCCTGAGGCGCCGGCCGGTTCGCGTGTTTCACTTGCAGTTGTTGTGCAGCTTCCACTTCTCGGCATGGCCCAGGGCCACCGCAAAGGCCGGCGGCGTGCAGCGATCGTCACCCGGGGATGCGTCGGCAACAGGGGCCGGGGCGACCGCGGAAACCGTATCCGCGGCGGGAAAGCCCACCTGGCCGACAACGACGATCAGCGCCAGAAACAGCAGCACGATCGCCGTGGCGCCGGCGCCGACTCTCTGGCTGGCATGGGGCGTGAAGACTTCGCAGACTCCCCCGGCGCAGTGTTGCGCCTGGCGATTCGTGAAGGCGTTGTAGATCTTGCAGCCGATGCAGATGCCGAAGGCGCTTTCGAAGAACATCAGCGTCAGGCAGGTGGCGCAGACCAGCATGTTGATCGGCCCGATCACGTTGTTGATGACGATCAGCCAGAGCATGGTCACGGCCAGTCCCCAGCCTATCGCCCAGGCGAAGCGCTTCTGCGGCGCGCCGGTCCATTCGGGGATTTGCTTTCTCACCGCGAAGCGTCCAACGATCATGCTCGGCGAGTATCTCGGGTTGATGAAAATGCGGATCGTGAAATCGATCAGGAAGGCGATCACGAAAATCTTGGTCGGGCGGAAATTGCCCATGAACCACGCGTTGGCGAAGGTCATCATGGCGAAAACGAAGAGAATGCCGGCGGCGGCCCGCACCTCGCGCTCGTTCAATACCGGCACGTCGTAGCCGGGCACCGACTCGCCAAATCCGAGAATCCTGTTCATCGCAATCCTTTCAAAATGTTCCCGAAGGGCCGCACCGCGCCGTCGCGTGCGGCAGGGGGCCGCCAACCAGGCCGGCAAGTTTCAACAACAATGGCCACGCCCGTGCTCCTGTATCGGCGGACAGGGCACCGTCCCGTAGGAACAGAACACGCAACAATCGCCCGGCTTGGGCTTGAGCACGGCGTGGCAGCCCTCGCAATCGTAGAACCACTGGCAGGCGTCGGTGGGCATGATTTCGGTCTTGACGTGCCCGCACAACGGACAGGTCAGCGTCGACTCGAGGATGATGTCAGCCACGTTCGTACCAATCCTTGCTTGAATTGACCACCTTGACCACCAGCAGCATCACCGGCACCTCGATCAGGACGCCGACCACGGTAGCCAGCGCCGCGCCGGATTCGAAGCCGAACAGGCTGATGGCGGCGGCGACCGCGAGTTCGAAGAAGTTGCTGGCGCCGATCAGGGCCGAGGGACACGCGACGTTGTGCTTTTCGCCGACGGCGCGGTTGAGCCAGTAGGCCAGCGCGGAGTTGAAGAGAACCTGGATCAGGATCGGCACGGCGAGCAGCGCGATGATCAGCGGCTTGTCCACGATGGCCTTGCCCTGGAAGGCGAACAGCAGCACCAGCGTGGCCAGCAGCGCGCTGATCGACCAGGGGCCGATTTTTTCCATGGTCGCATCGAAATGCTCCTGCCCCTTCTTGAGCAGCGACTTGCGCCACAACTGCGCCAGCGCCAGCGGGATCACGATATAGAGCACGACCGAGGTGACCAGCGTGTCCCAGGGCACGGCGATGGCCGAGATGCCGAGCAGCAGGCCGACGATGGGGGCGAAGGCGACGACCATGATGGTGTCGTTCACCGCCACCTGCGACAGCGTGAACAGCGGATCGCCGTTGGTCAGGCGGCTCCAGACGAAGACCATCGCGGTGCAGGGCGCCGCGGCAAGCAGGATCAGGCCGGCGATGTAGCTGTCGAGCTGGTCGGCCGGCAGGTAAGGCGCGAACAGGTGGCGGATGAAGATCCAGCCCAGGAGCGCCATCGAGAAGGGCTTCACCAGCCAGTTCACGAACAGCGTCACGCCGATGCCTTTGACATGCTGCTTCACTTCGTGCAGGGCGCCGAAATCGACCTTGACCAGCATCGGAATGATCATCACCCAGATCAGCAGGCCGACCGGGAGGTTGACCCGCGCCACTTCCATCCGGCCCAGCGCCTGGAAAGGCGCCGGCAGGAACTGGCCGAGGGCGATGCCGGCGACGATGCAGAGAAAGACCCAGACCGTAAGGTAGCGTTCGAACACGCTCATCGGCGCATTGGCGGCGAGCCTGGCGGTGGTTTCGCATTGGGCGGACATGTTCAGCTCTCCTCGTGAATTCGCCGTGCCGCCAGCGCCGACTCCTGCGGTGTCATGCTTTCCAGCGGCAGGGCGAGAAAGGCTTCGATGCGCTTCCTTAGTGATTGATAGGCTACTTCGAAGGCCTCGCGCCGCGCTTCCATCGGCTCGACGTGCGCCGGATCGGGAATGCCCCAGTGTGCCGTCGTCGGATGACCGGGCCAGACCGGACAGGTCTCCTCCGCCGCATTGCCGCAGACGGTGAAGATGAAATCGATAGTCGGCGCTGACGGCACGGCGAATTCTTCCCATGATTTGCTGCGTGCGCCTTCGCAGGGCACGCCGTGCTTCGCCAGCGTTTCCAGCGCCACCGGATTGACCGTGCCGGAAGGTTTGCTCCCCGCCGACCAGGCCTTGACGCGTCCAGCTCCAAGGTCGTTGAACAGCGCTTCGCCGAGGATGGAGCGTGCCGAGTTGCCGGTACACAAGACGAGGATGTCGATTGGCTTGCTCACGAAATTCCTCGCCCTTCGCCGACCTCTTCCACCGTCCTCCCGTCCCGGATGTGGTAAATGCGCTTGAAGGTCGGAATGATCTTTTCGTCGTGGGTGACGACAATGATCGCGGTCTGGTACTGGCTGGCCATCTGGTTGAGGATGCGCACCACGGCCAGCGCCCGCTCGCTGTCGAGCGGCGCGGTGGGTTCGTCGGCGAGGATCACCGGCGGCTGGTTGGCCAGGGCGCGGGCAATCGAGACGCGCTGCTGCTCGCCGCCGGAAAGCTCGCTCGGCTGCGCGCGAGCACGATGCGCCACGTCGAGCGCCTGCAGCAACTCCAGCGCCCTCGCCCGCGAGGCCCCGTTGGGCCGCCCCGCCAGCATCGGCAGCAGGGCGACGTTGTCGGTGACGTCGAGAAAGGGAATCAGGTAGGGCGCCTGAAAAATGAAGCCGATTCGGTCGCGCCGCAGGGCGCGCAAATCCTTGGTTTTCCAGCCACCCTGCTCGCCGTCGTAGATCACCTCGCCGCCGAGCGTCATGCGCCCGCGCGTGGGTTCGATCACTGCACCGAGGCACTTGAGCAGAGTGGTCTTGCCCGATCCGCTGGGGCCGACCAGGCCGACCACTTCGCCGGGCGCGATACTCATGTTTACTTCCTTCAGCGCATCGACGGCGGTGTCGCCCTCGCCGTAGCGCTTGCTCAATCCCTCGATGCGGATGCCCTGTTCCATCTCAGCCGCCGATCGCCGTGGCCGGATCGACCTTGAGCGCGGCGCGGATGGCCAGCGTACTGGCCAGCGCGCACACCACCATGACGATGACAAAGGCGCGCATCGCATCGGCGGTCTCCAGCAGTACGTACTTGGGAAAGGCCGGCGCCCAGAGCGTGGCCGAAATCTTGCCCACCACGAAACCGATCAAGCCCAACCCCATCGCCTGCTGCAGGATCATGCCGGCGATGGTGCGGTTGCGGGTGCCGATCAACTTGAGTACCGCGATCTCGCGGATCTTGCCCAGCGTCATGGTGTAGATGATGAAGGCGACAATGGCCGCGCTGACGATGGTCAGGATCACCAAGAACATGCCGATCTGCTTGGCCGAGGTGGCGATCAGCTTGGCGATCAGGATCTCTTCCATCTGCTCGCGGGTGTAGGCCTGCAAATGCTTCCAGCGGCGGATGTCCTGCGCCACGGCTTCCGCCGTGGCGCCAGCACCGACCTTTACCAGCACGGCGTTCACGCTGTGATTGATGGTCTGCGCGGCATTCACCGCATCGAGCAGGCCGGGCACGCCGGGACGATTCAGCGCCGGGTTGCCGGCCGTGCGGGCGCGATCGCTGACGATGGCATCGTTGTCCTTGAGGAACTGCGCTTCCTGTGCATCCTTCAGCGGGATGAAGACCATCGGGTCGCCGCCGGAGGACACCATGCGTCGCGTCAGACCGACGACTTCGTAGTCGTGACGACGGATGCGAATGCGCTCGCCCAGCCGGAAACCGGTCTTGACGTCGGCAATGGCCTCGTAGTGGCCGCGCAAAAGACGCCGCCCGGCCAGCAGATAGGCCGGCTCGCCGGGCTGGCCCGGTTCGAAGCCGACCACCATGGCGCGCTCATCGGTATCGCCATGGCGCACCTGCATGGTCAGATAGGTAACGCTGGCGGCCTGCGCCACGCCGGGCAGGCCGAGCACGCCGCGATACGCATCGTCGCGGATGCTGGACGCTTCGGCATACGGCCCTTGCGTATCCTTCTGCACCACCCAGATGTCGGCCCCGCTGTTGGTCAGCAATACGCGCGCATCATCGACCATGCCGCGATAAACGCCGGCCATGGTCAAGGTGGCGCCGATGAGCAAACCCAGCCCCATTCCGGTAAGGACGAATTTGCCCCAGGAATGCAGGATGTCGCGGCCGGCGAGACTGATCATTTCAGACTCACGAGCCGCCGAGGGCCGAGACTATCTTTATGCGGCTGTCCTCGACCAGATCCCGCTCACTGTGCACAATCACCGCATCGCCTTCCTTGAGTCCGTCGAGAATCTGCACGCTACCGTCTGCGCCGCTGATGCCGGCCCTGACCGCGACGAAGCTCAGCTTGTCGGCTGCCTGCACCCAGACACCGGTCTTGCCGCCGCGCTGGCGCAGGGCGGCGTTGGGCAGCACCAGCGCCTGCTTGACGCCCGGCAGACGCAAAGTGATTTCAGCCATCTCACCAACGGAGACGTCCCTGGGCGGGGTATCGAAGCTCACTTGCGCAATCCGCTCTTCGGTGACGCTGTCGCTGAGCAATTCGATGCGCGCAACTTTTCCTGCCAGCACCTGACCCGGGCGCGAGCGCAGCACGATCTCGGCCGGCAAGCCGACCTGGAGGCCGGCCGAACGATTCTGATCGAGGCGCAGCTTGACCCACAGGCTGTCGGCAGCCACCAGTCTCAGCACGGCTTGTCCGGCGACCACGGTCGACCCAGGTTCGGCATCGCGCGCGGTGACAAGACCGTCAGCCGGCGCCAGCAGGCGCAGGTTGGCGCGCTGTTGTTGCGCTCCATCCCTTTCGGCATTGAACCGGATCAGATCCTGTCGCGCACCCGCCAGAGCAGCTTCGGCGCCGGCAAGCTGGGCCTCGGCGGATTTCAGTTCCTGAGCCTTGCCTTCAGTCACGCTGGAACTGACAAAGCCCTTGCCTCCCAGATCGTCATAGCGGCGCGCATTCGCAGCGGCCACTTCGCGCCGGGCGCTGCTGTCGGCAAGCTGCGCCGCCGCGGTATCGACCGCATTCCTGGCGCGGGCGGCGGCAGCCACTGTCGAGGCGAGACGCTGATCGAGGTCGACGGGATCCATCTCTGCCAGCAGCTGGCCGGCACGCACCACGTCCCCGACATCCACCGCCACCTGGCGGACACGGCCGGCGCCGGTCGGGCCGACCAGATAGCTGCGACGCGCCTCGACGACGCCGATGCCGAACAACATCGGCGCCGGATCGGCACGCACCACTTGCGTCACCGTTACCCGCACCGGTGCCAGCGGCCCGCTGCGCGCCAGAACCCAGACGAAGGCGGCGAGCAGCGCAGCGCCGGCGAGGATGAACGCGGTACGTCGGTTAATGGAAAGTTTCATGATGGCTTACGGATGAGGTTGAAACAGCCTGCCGCTGGCCACGCCGCTGATGGTTTTGACCAGCGTCAGCGTCCAGATGGCCGCCAGCAACGCCCAAGCCAGCCATCCGAAGGCCAGCGGCGTGGTGAGCCCGGTGACTTCGCTCAGACGCTGGCTACCAAGCGTGAAGGCACCCAGCGGAAAGGTGAAGGCCCACCAGGTGAGGGAAAAGGGTAATTGCGCGATCTTCCGCACCGACCAGGTGAACAGCAGCGCCAGCACCAGCCAGAAGGCCCCGAAGCCCCAGAGCAGGAAAACCGCCATAAGGTAGGGGGCCTTGTCGCCGGCGAATGGGGTGGCGGCGACCAGATTGAGCACGCTGACCACGGTCACGCCCAGCGGCGCAAGATTGATCCAGAAGGTCGGCGCCATTGTCGGCGGCAGGCGCTTATGCACATAAAAGCGATGGAAGGCCAGCGCCAGCAACGCCATGTACATGAAGATGCCGGAGCCGAGGCCGATGGCATTGATGGTCAGCGCCAGATCGCGCAGGACCTCCGGCTGGACCGCGAGCAGCGGCGCACCGGCCACCGGGATAAGCACCAGCGCCACCGGCGGTATGAAGATGCCGGGCGTGATGTGATCGAGGTTCACGTGCTCGCCCTGAAAAATCGAGATCAGCACCGCCAGCGTCAAGCTGAACAGCAAGGCGACACCGAGCCACCAGGCAACCAGCGCGGCGGCGTCATGGCCGCCGAAGGCGCGCAGCTGCGCCGCCAGGACCAGGATGGCGATGGCGTAGGACGGATAGAAATTGGCCGCGACCGGGTGCCTGAAGCTGGCCACTACCGCCGGCCAGGCAATGACCCAGCGCAGCAGCCATGGGATGCTGATCAGCGCGAACAGCGCCAGGTTGAACCAATGCAGCACCCAGGCCAGCCCTGCCAGCACGGGCAACTGATGGGAGAAATGCAGCGTCGTCAGGGCGAAGGCGCCGGTGCCCATGACGGCAGCAGGCCAGCCGGGGGCAAAGGTCCTGACGATGAGCGGGAAGCTGACGGGATCGGGTGCGATGGGTGCGTTCATGTCTTGGTGTCACCGAGTGGATGGGCGCAACCGTGATCGAGCCCGTCCAGTTCGATCTGGATCGTCGGATGCGTGATATGAAACTGCTGGTGCAACTCGTGGGCTATTCGTTCGAGGAAGGCATCCCCCGGGTGGCCGTCGGGCATGACGAGGTGCGCGGTCAGCGCGATGCCGGTGGTGCTCATGGCCCAGACATGCAGATCGTGCACGTCCTCGACGCCGGGCAGGGCGCGCAGCAGCTCATCGACCTCGGCGAGGACCACACTCTCGGGCACGCCGTCGAACAGGAGATGCAGCGACCCCCGGAACAGGCCCCAGGTGCCGGCGATGATCACCAGCGCGATGGCGATGCTGGTCGCCGGGTCGAGCCAGGTCCAGCCGGTCAGCAGATACATTGTGCCGGCAGCCACCACGCCGAGCGAAACCAGCGCGTCGGCGGCCATGTGCAGGAAAGCGCCGCGAATGTTCATGTCCGATTTTCTGCCGGACATGAACAGGGCCGCAGTGACGCCGTTGACCACGACACCGATGGCGGCGATCACGACTATGGTCATGCCGTCGGCGGCCGGCGGCGATTGCAGGCGATGGAAGGCCTCCCACAGCAGCGAACCCATCGCCACCAGCAGCAGCACGGCATTGGCGAAGGCGGCGAGTATCGAGGCGCGCTGCCAGCCGTAGGTATGGCGATGGTCCGGCTGCCGGCCGGCGGCCAGTGTGGCTACCCAGGCCAGCAGCAGTCCGGCGACGTCCGCAAGATTGTGGCCGGCATCGGCCACCAGGGCCAGGGAATCGGCACGCCAGCCATAAAAGGCCTCGACCGCCACAAAGCCGGTGTTCAGGGCTATGCCAAAGGCAAAGGCCCGGCTGAATGTGGCCGGGCCGTGGTGATGCGAATGTTCGCTCATCTGAGGCGGAGACTTTGCGACAAGGCTCAGAACCAGCTTTCCACCTTGGCCCGCGTAGGCACGCCGCCGGCATGGACCACCTTGCCGTTGATCACCACGCCGGGGGTGCTCATCACGCCATGAATCATGATCTGTTGCAGGTCTTCGATCTTTTCCAGCTGGACCGCGACCCCTTTGGCGCGGGCGACGTCGTCAATCAGCTTGAGCGTGTTCTGGCAGTTGGCACAGCCGGTGCCCAGGACTTTGATGTTCTTCATTCTTGACTCCAAAAATCAGCAGCAGGAATTTCCCCTGGCGGTCGGCGTGCAGCAGGCGGCCTTGACGGGTTCGGGTTCACTAGTCGGCGCTGACACCACGGCGGCCGGCGCAACTGCAAGCCTGGCTTCCTCGTTGAAGGCGTGGTCCTGCATCTGCCCGGCCTCGTCGCGGATGTGGCGGGCGATATCGACCACCATGTCGATCTGTTCTTCGGCAATGCCGAAACCGCGCAGGCGCTCCAGCTGGCACAGGCCCTTCTTCGGATGGTTGGCGGCGATGTTGGCGGCGAGCGAAACCATCGCCACGATGGACGGGTGCAAGGGTGAATCGGCCATGGCGAGCTCTCCCTACAGAACTGCGTTGAAAACGTAACCGACGATCAGGATGCCGAGCGCGACGACGCCGGCGAAGGTGGCGATCAGCGGCAGCTTGAGCACTTTGCGCAGGATGATCATTTCCGGCAGCGACAGCGCGATGACGCTCATCATGAAGGCCAGCACGGTGCCCAGCGCGGCGCCCTTGCCGATCAGGGCCTCGACCACCGGCAGGATGCCCGCGGCATTGCTGTACATCGGCACGCCGATCAGCACGGCCGCAGGCAGCGACCACCACGGCGCGTCCTTGCCCATGATCGAGGCCATGAAATCCTGCGGCACATAGCCGTGGATGACGGCGCCCACGCCGATACCGGCGAGGACCCAGGGCCAGACCTTGCCGACGATATCCCTGACGTGGGCGACACCGGCATCGATGCGTCCGGCCCAGTGCATTTCTTCGCCGACGTAGTCGGCTGACTGGCTGGCCTGCATGGCGCGCACCCAGTCTTCGAGATGGCGCTCCATGCCGAGCTTGCCGATCACCAGTCCCGCCGTAATCGCCACCGTCAGGCCCAGCGCCAGGTAGAGCCCGGCGACCTTCCAGCCGAACAGGCCGAACAGCAGCGCCAGCGCGACTTCATTGACCATCGGCGCCGAGATCAGGAAGGAGAAGGTGACGCCCAGCGGCACACCGGCAGAAAGAAAGCCGATGAACAGCGGTACCGCGGAGCAGGAGCAGAAGGGCGTGATGACGCCGAGGCTCGCCGCCATCACGTTGCCGACGCCCAGGCGCTTGCCGGAGAGAAGCGCCCGCGTGCGTTCCGGCGAGACGAAGGTATGCACCACGCCCATCAGGAAGACGATGCCGGTGAGCAGCAGCAAGACCTTGGGCGTGTCGTAGAAAAAGAAATGCACGGCTTCGCCCAGGTGGGTCTGGCGGGTCAGGCCCAGCAGCGCGATGGCGGCATCGGCAAAAGGCACCAGACTGGCGTAAGCGGCTATCCACGCGATGAAGCTAACACCCAGCCAGCCCCAGGGCGGGCGGCGCGGGCTATGGCTGGTATCGGTCAAGGCAGTCATGGTGTTTTGTCCCGATCAGGCGGCGCAGCGTTGCGGCCGTCCCGCCATGACCTTCAGCCGCTTGAGATCCGCTTTGAATCCGGCGGCAGCAGCATCCGGCAAGGTTTTCAGCAGCGCCGCAGCCCATGCGGGCAGGGACGGAGACAGGCGGTAGAACATCCACGTCCCCTCGCGACGCGGGATCACCACGCCGGCATCCTTCAGTACGCCCAGGTGGCGCGAAATCTTGGGCTGGATGTCGTCCAGCGCGGCAGTGAGTTCACAAACGCAGAGTTCGCCCTGATCTACCAGCAAGGCAAGAATGCGGCGGCGCGTGGCATCGGCGACGGCATCGAAGACGAGTTGGGTATCCATGAATGCAAATATACGCCATTTCGTATATATGCGTCAAGGAATGTTTTCCACGATTCCCCGGCGATCGCGGTCGGCGGGCCAAGCCCGATCGTAATGGCCGGGATGGCCGCCGCCCGTCAGCGCCCCGCCTTAAAGCCCCAGATCGCTCAAGCCGGAATGATCGTCGGGCCGCCGGCCCAGCGGCCAGTGGAACTTGCGCTCGGATTCCTTGATCGGCAGGTCGTTGATGCTGGCGAAGCGCCGCATCATGAAGCCCTGCTCGTTGAACTCCCAGTTCTCGTTGCCGTAGGCGCGGAACCAGTTGCCGGAGTCGTCGTGACATTCATAGGCGAAGCGCACCGCGATGCGATTGCCGGCACAGGCCCAGAGCTCCTTGATCAGGCGGTAGTCGAGTTCCTTCGCCCATTTGCGCACCAGGAGCTGCCGCACCTGCTCGCGCCCGACCGGAAATTCCGAACGGTTGCGCCAGCGCGTGTCTTCCGTATAGACCAGCACGACGCGATCCGGGTCGCGGGTATTCCAGGCATCCTCGGCCATGCGCACCTTCTGCGCGGCGGTTTCCGGCGTGAATGGCGGAACGGGGGGTTTGGTTTCCATGATCGGCTCCTCGGCAGAAATTCGGGTGGATGGCATCCAGCAGCATGGAGCAGTCTATCCACGATAGCGCGAGGTGCAAGCGGCAGCAATGCCCCAAACTGGCGAATCACGGCCGGATGCCTGCCCCTCGATGGTGCGTCGCACACGTCACGGTGCAGCTTCCTTGCCCCGGTGCGCCGCGGAATAATTAAATACTTACACTGAATCAGTTCCTTGTCATGGCTGGCACGGAGTCTGCACTAACCCGGACAGACCATTAACCGGGAGCGCACCATGTCACTGCACGATCCCTTCGATCCGAACGCCGCGATGAGCGGTTGCAGCTGCGGCCGACACGCCTCGCAAACGCAGCACGACATCGCCGCCGGGGCGGGCGTCATCGATGCACTGAACAGTCGCGTGATTCAAACGACGGTGATGCGCGCCCTGTTCCCGAAGGACGCCGAGCGACGCAAGTTCCTCTCCGCCGTCGGCGCATCCACGGCCTGGGCGGCGATTTCCTCGCTGATCCCGTTCGGCACGCTGGAAGCCATGGCGCAGGAAAAGGGCAGCCTGGAGAAGAAGGACCTCAAGATCGGCTTCATCCCCATCACCTGCGCCTCGCCGCTGGTGATGGCGGACCCGCTCGGCTTCTACAAGAAGCAGGGGCTCAACGTCACGGTGATCAAGACCGCCGGCTGGGCGCTGATCCGCGACAAGGTGATAAACAAGGAATACGACGCTTCGCACATGCTGGCACCGATGCCCATCGCCATGTCCATGGGCGTCGGTTCCAACCCGATGCCGATCAACGTCGCCACCATCCAGAACATCAACGGCCAGGCCATCACGCTGCACGTCAAGCACAAGGACAAGCGCGATCCGAAGATGTGGAAGGGCTTCAAGTTCGCCGTCCCCTTCGAGTATTCGATGCACAACTTCCTGCTGCGCTACTACGTCGCGGAGCACGGCCTCGACCCCGACAAGGACATCCAGATCCGCGTGGTGCCGCCGCCCGAAATGGTGGCCAACCTGCGTGCCGGCAACCTCGACGGCTACCTCGGGCCCGACCCGTTCAACCAGCGCGCCGTGTTTGACGAAGTCGGCTTCATCCACATCCTGTCGAAGGAAATCTGGGACGGGCACCCCTGCTGCTCGTTCGGTGCGCCGACGGCCTTCGTCAAGGAGAACCCCAACACCTTTGCCGCCCTGTACCGCGCCGTGCTGACCGCCGCGGCGATGGCGCGCGATCCGAAAAACCGCCCGATCATGGCCGAGGTGCTGGCGCCGGCCAACTATCTCAATCAGCCCAAGGCGGTGCTGGAGCAGGTCCTTACCGGCAAATTCGCCGACGGCCTGGGCAACGTCAGGACGGTTGCGGACCGCGTGGATTTCGACCCCTTCCCCTGGTACTCGATGGCGGTATGGATACTGACCCAGATGAAGCGCTGGGGCTACATCAAGGGCGACGTACGCTACAAGGACATCGCCGAGCAGGTCTATCTGGTCACCGACGCCCGCAAGCACATGGCCGAAGTGGGCCTCGCGGCACCCAAGGAGAACTTCCGCAAGATCTTCGTGATGGGCAAGGAATTCGACCCGGCCAAACCGGAGCCCTACCTCAACAGCTTCGCCATGAAGCGGACCTGAGGGGACGGCATCGTGAAGTCCGAATCCATCAAGGCGGCGCTGCTGTCCGTCATCATCTTCCTGACCTTCATCGGCGCCTGGTACATCGCCACCCTGCCGCGCGACAACGGCCCGGTGTCGACGGCAGATGCCGAGTACGCCGCCCTGATGGGCAAGGGCGCGGAAAAGTCCGGGGGCTTTCCGGCGCCGGGCAAGGTGGGCCAAGCCTTCGTCGAACACCTGGCCGACCCTTTCTACGACAAGGGCCCCAATGACAAGGGAATCGGCATCCAGCTTGCCCATTCCCTGGGCCGGGTCGGACTGGGCTTCCTGTTGGCGACGCTGGTGGCGATCCCCGTCGGCTTTGCCATCGGCATGTCCCCCCTGCTGTTCAAGGCCTTCAATCCCTTCATCCAGGTGCTGAAGCCCATCTCGCCCCTGGCCTGGATGCCGCTGGCGCTCTACAGCCTCAAGGACTCGTCGGTGTCCGGCATCTTCGTCATCTTCATCTGCTCGGTGTGGCCGATGCTGATCAACACGGCTTTCGGCGTGGCTTCGGTGCGCCGCGACTGGATCAACGTGGCGCGAACCCTGGAAGTCAGGCCGCTGCGCAAGGCCTTCCTGGTGATCCTGCCCGCGGCGGCGCCGACCATACTGACCGGCATGCGCATCTCCATGGGAATCGCCTGGCTGGTGATCGTTGCCGCCGAGATGCTGGTCGGCGGCACGGGCATCGGCTACTTCGTGTGGAACGAGTGGAACAACCTCGCCCTGCCCAATGTCATCTTCGCCGTGGTCATGATCGGCGTGGTCGGCATGCTGCTGGATCTCGCCTTCGGTTCGCTGCAGAAGCTGGTCACCTACCGCGAGTGATGCCATGACTCCACACTTCCTCACTGTCGAAGCGCTGAAAAAAGTCTATCCGGCAAGCGGCGAGAAGAGCAATCCGCCGGTATTCGAGGACATCCATTTCCACATCGAAAAAGGCGAGTTCATCTGCATCGTCGGCCACTCCGGCTGCGGCAAGACCACCATCCTGAACGTCCTCGCCGGACTCGAGGAAGCGAGCGCCGGCAACGTCATCATGGACGGCCGCGAAGTGAAGGGGCCCAGCCTGGACCGCGGCGTGGTGTTTCAGGGCCATGCGCTGATGCCATGGATGACGGTGCTGGCGAACGTGGCGTTTGCCGTGAGCTCGAAATGGCCGGACTGGCCGAAGGACAAGGTGAGGGAGCACTGCACCCGGTTCCTGACTATGGTCGGCCTCGGCCACGCCCTCGACAAGAAGCCGGCCGAGTTGTCGGGCGGCATGAAACAGCGTGTCGGCATTGCCCGGGCCTTCGCCATCCAGCCCAAGATGCTGCTGCTCGACGAGCCCTTCGGCGCCCTCGATGCGCTGACGCGCGGCACCATCCAGGACGAGTTGCTGAAGATCGTGCAGGCCACGCACCAGACCGTGTTCATGATCACGCACGATGTCGACGAGGCCATCCTGCTGGCCGACAAGATCCTGCTGATGAGCAACGGCCCCGGGGCCAGGATCGCCGAGATCGTCGAAGTGACCATGGCGCGCAGCCGTACGCGCGCCGGCATCCACCACGACCCGCAGTACTACAAGATCCGCAACCACCTGGTGGATTTCCTCGTCAATCGCTCGGAGACCTATTCCGGCGCCGAAGCGGAGATGTTCCACGATTCGAAGAATCCGCCGCTGGTGCAACCCGGCCTGGAAGGCGAGCGCGCGCCGGTGTTCACCCTGACCACGGAAAAGGGGATCTCGCAAGCACTGCACGCCAAACACGCCATCAATCAGTGAAAGGAAGAACATGAATCGCAACGACGTCACCGAATTGATCATCGCCGCCAAGATCTCCAAGGGCCTCAAATGGGAAGATGTGGCAAAGAAGATCGGGCTTTCCAAGGAGTGGGTCACCGCCGGCTGCCTCGGCCAGATGACCTTCGACAAAAAGCAGGCGACCACCCTCGGCAAGATCTTCGGCCTGCCGCCGGAGGCCGTGGCCCTGCTGCAGGTGGTGCCCTACAAGGGCTCACTGCCGACCGCGGTGCCGACCGATCCGCTGATCTACCGCTTCTACGAACTCATCAGCGTCTATGGCACGACCTTCAAGGAACTGATCCACGAGGAATTCGGCGACGGCATCATGAGCGCCATCGATTTCAAGATGGACCTGAAGCGCGAACCCAACCCCAATGGCGACCGCGTCAACATCGTCATGTCGGGCAAGTTCCTGCCCTACAAGACCTACTGATTGCTCCGGCTTCCGCGTCACCCCCGCGCGGCGACCGGTGCCGCGCTGATGCTTGAAAGTCAGGCCATCCGGGGATGAGCTCCGGATCAGCCGCCGAGCACCGCAACCGCAACGGTAAGCACGCCCAGCAGGAGATTCGTCAGCACCAGCTGCCGTATCGCATTCATCGCCGCACCGGCTTGCGGCCAATCGCTGGCGGCCACGGCGGCGACCATGGCGCGGTGGAAACGGAACACGATCAGCGCGAAGATCACCGTCATCAGGGCCGCGATGCCGGACATCGCCAGCCAGCTTGCGGGTATCGCCGCGCCGGCTTGCGCAAAACGGATAAGGCCGCTGCCCCACAGCAGAACCAGCGCCCCGCTGACCACCACGAAGAAACGCCCGAGGATGGCGGCCAGCAGGGGCAGGCGCTGCTGCGGCGCCAGTTGTGCGGCGGCCACCGGACGCAGGCAGACGTGGGCGAAGAACATGCCGCCGATCCAGACGATGACGCCCAGGAGATGGAGCAGGACCAGCAGGCGGTTCATTTGCGTTACTCCGGCGGCAGGCAGCAATGTGCGGGTGGCCAGTGTAGTAGCCGGCGGCCATCTGGCGCAACCCGCGTCGCAAGGGCAGAATTTCGCCGTGGACAAGGCTACTATTCCGCATGGTCAATCGCCGACAATTCCTGCGCGGTAATTTCAGGACTGCTCCTGCGCCGCAACGCCCGCCGTGGGCGCTGGCCGAAGAGCAGTTCATCAGCGCCTGCAGCCGCTGCCGCGACTGCGTTCCGGTTTGTCCGACGCGGATCATCGTCATTGTCCGCGGCTTCCCCGAAGTCGATTTCAAGCGTGGCGAATGCACCTTCTGCGGTGCCTGCGCCACCGCCTGCATTGACCGGGCGCTGGTGAACAGCAACACCCGGAATCAGCCCTGGGCGATCAAGGCGCGGGTGGCAGACTCCTGCCTGGCACAGCGCGGTGTGGAGTGCCGCATCTGCGGCGACCACTGCGGGGTGGCGGCGATCCGTTTCAGCCCGCGCCTGGGCGGGCCGCCCGTGGCGGAGATCGATGTCGCCGCCTGCACGGGCTGCGGCGCCTGCGTGGCGCCCTGCCCGGTAAATGCGATCAGTATTACTTGATGTTGCCGATGAACTTGTTTTCAACCAGGGCCGGCGCATCGACCTGCGGCACGTGGCATGCCGTGCAGTTATGCCGTGAGATGTCGAAGGCCTTGGTCGCGGCGACGAAGTGGCTTTCGCCCATCTTCGGTGAATTCTTCTTCACGTAGTTGGCGTCACCGTGGCAATCCATGCACTGGTTATCGGTGAGCGTCACCTCGTCGAAATTATCCACGGCGTGCGGGATCACCGGCGGCTGCGTGCTGAAGGTGCGCGCCACGACCGGTTGCGTGCCGGGCCGCTTGCCGGCATATTCCTTGGGTGCCGGCGCCGGATCGGCAACGGCGACATCCGTACCGCGCATCGAAACCAGGGGTTCGTAGCTTGCGCAACCCACGATGGCGGTCAGCAGCGATGCCAGAAGGATGGTGACGGTTTTCTTCATGATGGACTCCCCAGAGGAAATTGACGGTTGATCACTTATTTGGCTACTTGGGCGCCGCTTGCGGGACGCCGGTTACGGGTGCGACGGTAGTGTTGACGCGGGTGCCGAAGGCAAACACATCCTTGGAGCAGACATCGATGCAGCGGCCGCAGTTGGTGCAGTTGGCTTCGAGAATCACCGGCGGCGTGCCGGCCACGGCTTTCAGCGCCGGCCGGATCACCTGCGGTTCCGGACAGACGGCAAAGCAGTCCATGCAGTCGTTGCAGGCATCGCGGGCCGGCAGCTTGACGCGGACCCGCGCAAATATTCCGATCAGGCTGTAGAAGGCGCCGACCGGGCAGAGATGGCCGCACCAGCCGTGGCGCATGACGAACAGGTCGAAGAGGAACACGGCAAGCAATACCGCCCAGGCCAGGCCGAGGCCGAAGATCAGGCCGCGATGCATCATCGACACCGGATTGAGCATCTCCCAGGCGATGCTGCCGGTCACGGCAGCCGTCACCAGCGTCATGCCCAGCATCCAGTAGCGCGTCGGCCGGCTGATGTGCGCGCTGCCCTTGAGGCCCAGCCGCACGCGCAACCAGTAGGCGAAATCGGTCAGCAGATTGACCGGACAGACCCAGGAGCAATAGCTGCGCCCGCCGACCAGCAGGTAGAACAGAACGACAATGGCAGCACCGGTCAGGGCCAGCTTCTCCGGGACCTGCCGCGCCGCAAGCGACTGCAGGATGACATAGGGATCGGCCAGCGGCAGGAAGTTCAGGGTGTAGCTGAAGTTGAGGTTGCCCTTGACGATCCAGATGCCGAACCAGGGGCCGGCGAGAAACAGCATCAGGATGCCGAACTGGCTGCTGCGGCGCAGGATCAGCCATTTGTGCGCGGCCAGCCAGCCCTTCGCGGCAACAGCTTCGGCACCGGGACGGACAGGCGCAGTGTTCACGACGGCGCTCACAGCTTATTCCCCTGGAAGGCCTTGGGCAATGCGACGGGCGCGGGAGGAGTCGGCGCCGGCGGGACGGCGCCGGGATTCCCCGAGAGGCCCTTGCCGCTTTCATATTTCATGCCCTCGGGCATGTTGTAGCGGTGCTCGACGTCCGGCGCCACCAGGCTGCCGCCGGCCTTTTCCTTTTCCACCCAGCCCAGCCGGTAATGCGAACTCAACTGACCCTTGGCCATGTAAAGCGGGAACACCTTGATCGAGGCAACCTCGGTAGGACAGGCCTTTTCGCATTTGCCGCATCCGGTGCAGTGATCGGAATGCACTACCGGAATGAACTGGGTATGCCTTCCGGTGCGTACGTTGATCTGCCGGTCGAGCGTGATCGCCTTGTCGATCACCGGACAGACGCGGTAACAGATGTCGCAGCGCAGCCCCAGAAAATTCAGACAGGTCTCGTGGTCGACCAGCACCGCGAGCCCCATTTTCGACTTGTTGATGTCTTTCAGGGAATGGTCCAGTGCGCCGGTCGGACAGGCCTTCACGCAGGGAAGGTCCTCGCACATCTCGCAGGGGAACTGGCGCGCGACAAAGTAGGGCGTACCGGTGGACAAAGGCTCTTCGGGCTTGGCCAGATGCAGGATGTCGAACGGACAATCGCGCACGCACAGCCCGCAACGTATGCAGGCCGCGGAGAACTCGGTTTCCGGCAAAGCCCCCGGCGGCCGTATCGCGGCCGGCGGCAGCGCCCTGGCGTGGCGCGCATAAAGTCCCACGCCCAGCCCCAGCAAGCCGACGCCGCAGGCCATGCGCGCGGTATCGGCGAGGAACTGCCGACGGGCCGCTGCACTGGGCTTGTTCTCGTTGTCCATGATCCCTGGCCGGGGAGCGCATTTCCCTCACCACTCCCCATGCTCTCCAGTGCGCCCGCTCAGGCCTTGACCACCTTGGCGGCGCACTTCTTGAAGTCCGTTTCTTTCGAAATCGGGCAAGTGGCATCCAGGGTGAGCTTGTTGACCAGACGATGCTCGTCGAAGAAGGGCACGAATATCAAACCCTCCGGCATCTTGTTGCGACCCTTGGTATCGACCCGCAACTCGATCTCGCCACGCCGCGTGGACACCTTGACCACATCGTTGCGCTTGATGCCGCGCTTCTCGGCATCTTTCGGGTGCATCCACACCACCGCATCCGGGAAGGACTTGTACAGCTCCGGCACGCGGCGCGTCATCGAACCGGAGTGCCAGTGCTCCAGCACGCGGCCGGTGCACAACCACAGGTCGAAATCCTTGTCCGGCATCTCGGCGGCAGGCTGGTAGGGAAGCGCAAAAATTTTGGCCTTGCCGTCGGGATAGCCATAGAACTTCACGCCCTCGCCTTTCTTCACATACGAGTCGTAGCCTTCGCGGAAACGCCACAGGGTTTCCTTGCCATCGACCACCGGCCAGCGCATGCCGCGTACCTTGTGATAGGTATCGAAGGGCGCCAGATCGTGGGCGTGGCCGCGGCCGAATCCGGCATATTCCTCGAACAGTCCCTTCTGCACGTAGAAGCCGAACGCCTCGGACTCGTCATTGGTATAGCCGGCCCAAGCGTGGGCGTTCACCTTCGCGGCTTCTTCCTTCGGAAACTTGTTGACCTGACCGTTGGCGTACAGCACGTCGTACAGGGTCTTGCCCGCGAGTTCCGGCGCCTTGGCCAGGAGATCGGCCGGCCAGACTTCCTCGACCTTGAAGCGCTTGGAGAATTCCATGTACTGCCAGAGGTCGGAGCGGGATTCGCCCGGCGCCTTGACCTGCTGGCGCCACATCTGGCCGCGTCGCTCGGCGTTGCCGAACATGCCTTCCTTTTCCATCCACATCGCGCAGGGCAGGATCAGGTCGGCCGACATCGCGGAGACAGTCGGATAGACATCGGACACCACCACGAAAGCTTTCGGATTTCGCCAGCCGGGATAGATCTCGCCGTTGATGTTCGGCCCGGCCTGCATGTTGTTGGTGGTGGAGGTCCAGTAAAAGCCGATCTTGCCGTCCTTCAACATGCGGCTTTGCGCGACTGCGTGATAACCCATCTGCGCGGAAAGCGCCCCCTCGGGCAGCTTCCAGAGTTTCTCTGTCATCTCCCGATGCTTCGGGTTGAAGATCACCATGTCGGCGGGCAGGCGATGGGCAAAGGTACCGACTTCGCGCGCCGTGCCACAGGCGGAGGGCTGGCCGGTCAGCGAGAAGGGGCTGTTGCCCGGCTCGGAGATCTTTCCCGTCAGCAGGTGCACGTTGTAGATCATGTTATTGACCCAGGTGCCGCGTGTGTGCTGGTTGAAACCCATGGTCCAGTAGGACGTCACTTTCACCTTCGGGTCGGCGTAGGCTTTGGCCAGGGCTTCAAGCCTGTCCTTGGGTACGCCGGAAATCTCGTGAGCCTTGTCCAGCGTGTATTCGGAAACAAACTTGGCAAAGTCCTCGAAGCTGATCGGCGTGTGTTTGTTCGGGTCGCCCTTGGGCTTGCCGTCGGCACCCGGATAGCCGTTGTTGTTGGCTACTTGCTCCAGCGGATGGTTGGGTCGCAGGCCGTAACCGATGTCGGTAACGCCCTGGAAGAAGCCGACGTTCTTCTTGACGAACTCCTGATTGACGGCCTTGTTCTGGATGATGTAGTTGCAGATGTAATTGAGGATCGCGAGATCCGACTGCGGCTTGAAGATCAGCTCGTTGTCGGCCAGTTCGCAGGAGCGATGCGTGAAGGTCGACAGCACATGGATCTTGACGTGGTTGGCGGTAAGGCGACGATTGGTGATGCGCGACCAGAGGATCGGGTGCATCTCGGCCATGTTCGAGCCCCACAGCGCGAATACGTCGGCGTGCTCGGCGTCGTCATAGCAGCCCATCGGCTCGTCGATGCCGAAGGTGCGCATGAAACCAGCTACGGCGGAAGCCATGCAGTGGCGCGCGTTGGGATCGATACTGTTGGAACGGAAACCGGCCTTCATCAGCTTGACGGCGGCATAGCCTTCCCACACGGTCCATTGGCCGGAACCGAACATGGCAACACCGTTTGCGCCTTGGGTAGGCTCTTTCAGTGTCGCCTTGACCTTCTCGGCCATGATGTCGAAGGCGGCATCCCAGGAGATCTGGGCGAATTCGCCGTTCTTGTCGAACTTGCCGTCCTTCATGCGCAACAGCGGCTTGGTCAGCCGGTCCTTGCCGTACTGAATCTTCGACAGGAAGTAACCCTTGACGCAGTTGAGGCCCTTGTTCACCGGCGCATCGGGGTCACCCTGAGTGGCCACCACGCGACCGTCCTTGACGCCGACCAACACGCCGCAACCGGTGCCGCAGTAGCGGCAGACGCCCTTGTCCCAGCGCACGCCATCCTGGCTTTGCGGCGGTACCGCCAGCGCCACGCCGGGAATGCTCATGCCAGCCGTGGCAGCGGCGGCGGCGATGGCATTGGTCTTGATGAATTCACGTCGCGTCAATTTCATTTCAGATCTCCTTGTAAGGCTCGGATTCGGATTGGTGATAGACCATGGCCGCCGACATCACGCCGTCTAGCTGGCCGATAGACTGGTAAGTGGCAGCATTGCTGCCCTCGTCCTCGGTTTCGATGGTGACGATCATCTTGCCTTCGGGCGAGATGGCGTGCACCTCGACCCCCGCCAAGGTGGCAAGCCCGGCCTGGACGATGGCCACGTCGCCGGGGAGGGCGTGGATGATGGCGCTGGATATGTTCATTGCGTGACTCCGGGCATTTGCTACGGATCGGGCACTGGGTAGCGCCGCTGCACTGGCTGCCGCACAACAATAACCTTAAAACTTTAAGGTTTTGTGCACGTGCACCATCCTAGACCTGCCGAATGTGGCTGCCTTGATTCCGATCAATCGGAAACACGTTCAAAAAAAAATCGCCATAGAGTTTCCCCTATGGCGATTCGATGAACTGATCCGGCAGGCGGCCTGCCGGCGGACAACCCGTCAGGGATCGACCTGGTCGATCACGATCTTCACACCTTTGGCCCCCGGCTTGACCGCGGCGCTCTTGCCGGTCAGGTCTCCCTTGCCCGGATTGGCGCTGCCGGACTTCGAGATGCGCACTTCGATACGCACCTGCTGCGCCGACGAGAGCTTGTTCGACGGCATCACCGCATGACTGTCGTCGAGCAGGAAATCCAGCGGCAGATCGGCCGCCCGGACTCGCAGAGCCGCAAGCGGCATGCGCGGACCATCGACGGCGCGGGCGAAGATGAAAACGATGTCGTCAGGCTTGGCCTTGTCCTTGAGCGCAGCGGAGAGTTCGACCCGGCCGCTGACGGATTCAGCCCCCGCTTTCGCCGCGTCAGGCTTTTGCTGCGCACCCTTGTCCGCCGCGGCCTTGCCGACACCCTTGTGCACGTCATCCTGGGGCACGGCCGTGCCGGGGGCGACATCGCCGCGGGCGATTGCCGGCCGGCCGCCGCCGCCGCTGCGTTCGCGCGCCTGGGCAATGCTCGCCTCAACCATGCGCGCATCTTCGCCGCCCGGTTCGAGGTTCGGCAGCAGGCGCTGCCACAGCGCCACGGCTTCGGCATAGCGTCCGCCCTCGAAAGCTTCGGCGCCGCCGAGGAACAGGGCCAGCATGTTTCCGGGCTCGAGGCGCAGTGCCTGTTGAATCAGCTGACGCGAGCGCGGGGTGAATCCATTGTCCTTCTGCACCAGCATTTCCGCGAGTTCGGCGAGCAATTCCGGATTCTTCTCCAAATCCGGCCCGATGCGGCCAAACGCGCGCTCGGCATCATCCCAGCGGCCCAGGGATTTGTAGGAACGGGCCAGCATGGCCCAGCCCTCGGGATTGGCCGGATTCTGTTCCAGCTTTTGCGCCAGCGTCGCGGCGAGTTGCTCCATGTCGGCGCCGGCCCGCTGCGCCTGCACCGCAGCGGGGAGCAACGCCGCCGGACTGCCAAGCAGCGCATACATCGCCACGGCCAGCAAGGGCACCAGGAAAGCCAGCACGATGCCGCTGCTGCGGCTGAAGCTATCAGTCGCATGTACCTCGGTGGCTGCCGTGTCGTCAAGCAGTTGCCGCTGCAATTCTTCCCGCGCTTCAGCCAGGTCGGCTGCGGAAAGCGTGCCATTGACGTGGTCGCGCTCAAGCTCCGCGAGGCGGTCGCGATGAATTGCGGCATTCAGCACGGGCAGGAAGTCGGCGCTGACGGTACGGCGCCCGGAACGCCACCAGGGACGCAGCAGCAACAGCAAAGCGACGACGACCAGCGTCGCCGCTGCAAGATAAAAATAGGTCATGACTTGGGTTGTTCCAGCAAGGCCGCGGCGCGGCGGTGTTCTTCTTCGGAAAGCGCCGGTGCGGCGTTATCCCTGGCGCGGCGGCGCAGGAAGGCAATCAATGCCGCGATGCCGCCGGCCATCAGGAGGAAAGGGCCGCCCCAGAGCAGCCAGGTGGTCGGCTTCACCGGCGGCCGGTAACGCACGAAATCACCATAGCGGGCCACCATGAAGTCGAGAATTTCCTTGTCGGTCTTGCCCTGGCCGATCAGCGTGCGGATCTCGCGCCGCAGATCCTGCGCCAGCTCGGCATGCGAACCGGACAGCGACTCGTTCTGGCAAACCAGGCAGCGCAACTCCTCGCTGATGGCCACCATGCGCTTTTCCACTTCAAGGTCGGCCGCCATCGGCGCCGCTTCCTTCGCCATTGCGGTGCCGCTGAAAAGCAGCACGCAGCAGACCAGCATATGGCTCAACTTCATGAGGATGCCGGCCTTCACGCCGCAACCCCGGCCGGTATCTGCGCTCCGGCCCTTGCGCGCAGACGGTAACGGCGATCGAGCATGGCCATGAAACCGCCCAGGCCCATCAGCAGGGCACCGCCCCAGATCCAGTCGACGAAGGGCTTGTAGTAAACCCGGACGCTCCATGCACCCGTTTTGTCCAGCGGTTCGCCAAGCGAAACATAGACATCACGCGTGAACCCGGCATCGATGGCCGCCTCGGTCATCGGCATCTGCGACGAGAAATACTGGCGCTTCTCCGGATACATGGATTTCAACAGGCGGCCATCCTTCGACAGTTCCACGGTGCCGACCGAAGCACGGTAATTGGGGCCGGGAGCACTTTTCACGCCGAGGAAGCGGAAGCTGTAGCCGCCCACCTGCACCGTATCGCCCGGCTCCATGCGCACATCCTTCTCTTCCTGGTAGCCGCCGACCATGGCGACGCCGATGACAAACACCGCGATGCCGAAATGCGCAAGCTGCATGCCCCAGAACGACGCCGGGGGTTTGCCGGCCTTCATCCGTTCGATGACCTGGAACACGCCACTGGCGGTGATCCAGACCGCCAGCAGGCAGCTCATGGCGGTCAGTGGCGTCCATGCTCCCATCAACAGGGGCAGCGCGATGCCGGCGATCACCGCAAGCACCATGCTGACCCGCAGGCGGCGCGCAATCGCCTTGAGGTCGGCATGCTTCCAGTGCGCCAGGGGTCCGACCGCCATCAGCAGCAGCAGGGGCACCATCACCGGCACGAACACGGTATTGAAATAGGGCGGTCCGACCGACAGCTTGCCCATGCCGAGCGCATCAATCAGCAGGGGATACAGCGTCCCCAGCAGGACGCTGCCGGCAGCCACCACCAGCAGCACGTTGTTCATCAGCAGCATGGTTTCGCGCGACACCAGCCCGAAGTTGCCACCGGCACTGACTTTGGGCGCGCGCCAGGCAAACAGTGTCAGCGAGCTGCCCACCACCAGAACCAACAGCCCCAGAATGAAAATGCCGCGACTCGGATCGGAAGCGAAGGCATGCACCGAGGTCAATACGCCGGAGCGGACCAGGAAGGTGCCCAGCAGCGAAAGCGAAAACGCCGCGATGGCCAGCAGCAC